>CAZLTJ010000099.1:0-7614 GCA_964562425.1 uncultured bacterium | reverse complement strand
ACACTATCCACTTACTTGCCAATTCTGTTGTTTCTTTTTGCAACATCGATTTGCGCTTTGGGAAAGGAAAATGAAAATTGGACAAACTTAGAAGATTTCGAGAAAATCGATACGAGGATATTGCTTGCGGAGCAAATTCTGAAAAGCGTTACGGATACACCAGCTGTTTTAGTTTTGCAAGATTGTCCCGGTTTACCGAAGGCAATGCAAACTATTTTGGAAAGGGATGGTTTAGCGGATAAAATTATTGTTATCCCGGTTCGAAAACGATCCGAATGGGATATTAATTCCTTTAAGGAAACTCATACATTGTTTCTATATAATTTGTGTTATATAGAAGATGCACCGCAGGAAAGCCTTTATATCATTGGCTTAGTCCAAAAGTATTCTCCCACTCCCCTCGACCTTCAAAAAAGATTAGAGGAATCCTATGAGAAAATAATGCAAGTCGATATGAGCTTCATTCGAGATACTACGCTTTGGAAAGATATGGTTGGTCTTTCAAGCTCGATGGGCAATACATGGATACCGTTAGCTGAATTTCATCCAGAACTGGCAGATTCAATTGTTTTAAAGAAGGTAAAGCCTTGGTTTGAATATTCTGTTCTTTTTACTGGTCCATTGATAGATACTGCCCTTAAAAGAGGAAATCTTTTCGTTGCAGGTATATCTGTTATAGATTTATTGGAAATTATGAAGGCGACAATTGA
Organism: uncultured bacterium; assembly: GCA_964562425.1. GTDB lineage: Bacteria > UBP14 > UBA6098 > B30-G16 > B30-G16 > JAUWMV01. Next base: position 6,904 of record CAZLTJ010000099.1, on the reverse strand, counting down.
AAGCAAACCTTATGACTGCTACTCCGAAATTCTCGAGAAAAAGATCCCAGAATTTGAAGAGAAGATAAAGAAATTGTCAACAGAACAGCACATTCCATAGAAAAAAAGCCCCCAATTGCGATAGCTTGGGGGGGTTGGCAGATAAACATAGGTTCTCAAACGTATTATTTTCTCTCGTCTTCTTGGTTTACCTTCCCCTTCATCTTCCTAACACCACCCCTCATCTTCTTTTCATCACCACTCATCTTGTATTTGAAACCTTTAATTTTATCTCTAGTATTCTCTCGTTGCTCTGGAGTCAATACATCTCGCATATCTAACTGCATCTTAATAGAATGTTTCGTTATCGCAGTCGTTTTTTCCGTAACATCATCTAATACTTTTTCCAATAATGCTCGAGAAGAATTAACATCATCGAGAGCATCCTTTAACGTAAGGTGTGCTTTGTCTCTTGCAGCTTTGAGATCTATAAGTTTACCTAGAGCTTCCGAACGTATTTCTTCTAGTTTATCGATTTGCTCATCGTTAATGCCTAAACTGTCTTTGTAGCGTTCAAGCATCTTTATTGATGGCATATTCAATCCGATGCCAGCTTTCCCCTTCTCGTGTTTACCACCGTATTCTTCACCTGCCATTGCAAGAGTTGCTAAAAGCAGTATTCCCATTATGATTGTTATCCTCTTCATCACAACCTCCCTGTCATTGGTTTAAGCGTCTTTGTTTTTTCTGATTTTCTATGCGACGCTGTTTGATAATATCCATCATCCTTCTTCTAAATTCTCTCTCGAATATCAAGTATTTAGCAACTTTTTGTGGTGTTAACACCTCGCTAATTTTATTGATATATTCGATCTCCGTTTCATTCATCATAATCTTAATATTTTTGAAATCCTCGATAGCAGCAGAAATTTTTTTCTCATTGGCTTTGGAATCCACTAATTCTCTTATTATTTTAAAAGAGTTTTCAATTTCACCTTGCAAACTGTCAATTGTAGCTTTTTGCTTTCGCATAATTGGGAATAGTTTTATTGATTGTTCATCGCAAAGATCCAGTTTCTCCGACATCTCCAAAATTTTAACTGTCATAAGTTTTTCATGCATCTTCTTGCCTTTTGCTTCACCAAACTGACCAAAAACCGAGCCTGTAATACAAAGTAACACTATTATTTTTAAGATGTTTTTCATGAATTATCCTCCCTTACAGTCAATTTACATTCCCGAATGCCTGCAAAATTTCCTCTTGTTCCTCAGGAGATAACAATTCCAATATTTCATCATCATCGAGCTGAGCTAAAACAATATCCTCAAATTCGTCCGGATTATTTTCCGCCAATCCTATCAACAATTCTTCACCTGTAACTTCTTCGATCTCCACGAGAAATTCCTCTTCCGAGACATCGATAGCAACGGGAACTAGAACATCGATGTTTCTTCGAAGTCTAAAGAAATCATTGGAAAACATTATCGCAAATAAAATTATAGCTATTAAAGCTGTACCCAATGCCAGTTTTGGAAAAGCTCTACGTTTCTTGAGCCTAACTTGGAATCCGGTTTTAATTACATTGCAATCCTCCGACGTGAAAACCGGTTTTGTGTTATTCCACAGCTCTCTTATTTTACGATTAAAATCGTCCATTTCATGTCCCTTTATAATAATTTTCAAGTTTTTTTCGCATTTTATTCATCGCTCGGTGAAGCAATGCCTTAACTGTTCCTTGAGCTATGCCCATTCTATCTGCTACTTCAGGCGTAGATAACTCGTTCTCCATTCTCAGAATAAATGCTGCTCTTTCACGTGAACTCAATGTTTTCATCGCATCGTAAAGCATTTTTGCATCCTTTTCCCTGTCAAGTTGGGGTTGTTCAACCTCCTGGCTCAAACCAACTATCGATTCAAATTCGATAAAAATCTTTTTCTTCCGGTATCGAGATATACAAAGCCGCGTTGCGATAGTTTCAAGCCAATGTCTTAGTGAAGACTTCTCTTTGAAGCTTTTCAAAGCCCTATATGCTCGAAGAAACGTATCTTGAACAATATCCAAAGCTTCATCTCGGTTATTTAACATCCTGTATGCCAACATATAAATGCACTCCTGGTTTTGTATCATTAACATATCAAAGGCTTCTCGGTCGTTATTCTTTGCTCGTTTAATAAGTTCATGTTCAGAGATTTCGATAACAATATCGGTCATTATAGTTTCTCAATTCTTCTTAGCATCCAATATCTGTATTTGCTCGCAATATCTAGTTATGTTTGCTTGCATCATGCGTATTCTTAATAACCATGTAATCCTGATTCCTTAGACCTGATAGCCGATTATTGTTTATTGTATCACAATATCCCTTTCATAAACCGATTGTATCTCATTCTGCGATAAGATAGACGCATTATTGCAAAATTAGTTTACGTAAAAAATATTAGTAAAGATTATCCGCTGTAAACCTCTAAAGCTTTGTCTATAGCCTTAGCGGTTATTTGACCCTTACGAATAATTTCATATTTTTCCGGGAACAATCGAACATCGATTATAGTTGATGGTGGAGCATTTAGACATAGACCTTGGAAAAGGAATATTCCATCCACTTTGTGTATAAATTTTTCAATTATACTTTCCGGATCGGATACAGGCTTTTCACCCGTTAGATTCACACTCGTTGAGATAATTGGCTTATTGGAGAAATCAATGATATATTGAGCAAACCATGAGGAGGTAATCCTAAAGGCAATTGAATTATCCTTCGCATATGATGGTGGAATAGTATCGGGTTTAATGTTAACAACATAGGTTAACGGACCGGGAGAAAAACTGTCCAAAAGTGGCAACAATTTTTCCCAATCGGGAATATAATTCTCCAGCATTTCTCGGTGAAGCAGAATAATCATTCCCTCATCCGGTTTACGTTCTTTAATTTTATAAAGTTTCTTTAATGCTTCCTTATTTGTTGCATCTACACCCAGTCCATATAGTGTTTCGCTGGGATATATTATTGTCCCGCCATCCTTAAGGATTTCTGCAGCCTCACCAGCTGGCGCTTTCTCGATACCTTCGATTCCAATATACCTTATCAATGTCATGCATTAATAATGAAATAAATTACCTATTTTTGCAAGTGAAAAGCAAAAATGACATTTAGGTAATTCGATAATTCACTCCTAACGTATTGTTCTTCAGACAGTTCAGCATTTGCGACTATTTCGAAGCATACGGATAAATTCAATGATTTCGATACTATTCAGAGCATATTTCACTGTAGTAAATTCTATTTAATCTTGATTGATAAGAAAAATGTCTTATCTATTAATTGTAGTTCGAGTCGACTATGAAATTTATTTAAATCAGATTTTTTTAGAATGATTAAAAAACTGCAAACAACTATTGAATTTAGTGGAAATTCATTTCATATTGCAAAATTCAAATTGAATTTAACTTTAATTATTATGTTTGTGCTTTGCACCGTTATTCAACCAATATACTGTCAATTACGGGTTAATGAGATTATGTTCAAACCGATTAGCACAAACAATGAATGGTTTGAGTTAGTTAACGTATCGGATAGTGTGGTCTGTCTTTGTGGATTTACATATAAAGACTATCAGAACAATGAAGTCGTTATAACTAATGATTCAATTTTTTTAGATTCTAATGAATATTTAATTGTAGCAAAAATAGACCCTGAAACCTTGACATGTGAGGTTATAGTTCCCTTGACTTGGCGTCAATTAAATGACACAGGTATCGATGGTGTAATAATTTTTTCACCTGATAGTATAATTTCCGATAGTACATTTTATGATGTTTCCTGGTTTCCCAGTATTAATAACGGAATCTCTATCGAGCGGAAAGATATCACCGAATCATCCACAGATAGTGCCAATTGGAGCCTTTCCACTGATAGCACAGGATCAACACCTTGTATCATGAACTCAATTTCCATAAGCGATACCACCGATACAACATTACTGCACCCAAAATTAATCATTACAGAGATAATGTTTAAACCGGAATCTCCAAATCCAGAGTGGATCGAAATATATAATGCTGATACAATAGCTGTGAATATAAATGGGTTTGAAATCAGAGATCAAAGAACCACAATTACAATTACTGAGAATGACTTGATAATAGATCCCGGCGATTATGTAATCGTTTCTAATGCATTTTTCGATAGCGAATGTCCGATTCTCGTATGTGAAAATTTCACGGGATTGAATAATTTAGGTGAAACAATGTATCTGGTAAATTCTCGAAAAGACGACTTGGATACTGTAACCTGGGAGGCAGACTGGAATTGGCTATACGATGTGAGTATTGAATTAATCTCAATAAATGCAGATGGCAACGAACCTTCAAACTGGCTTGCCGCAACAATAGGCTCAACACCTTGTGCGGATAATTCTGTTTGGGAATTAACAGAGATGACAAATGCAAAGATAGATATCGATCCGAATCCATTTGCACCAGGTGCTTCAAATTGTATAATAAATGTAATCGCACCACTTAAATCTACTGTGGAGATTCGAATTTATGATATTTTAGGTCATATGATTATTGATTTCAAAGAAACGAGAATAGTTAGTTGGGACGGATGCAATAAAAACGGTAATATCGTTCCTTCTGGTGCATATGTAGTTGTAGCAAAAGTGGAAAACAGTGATGGCTCAAGAATTGTTAAATCTGCATTAGCCATCAAACGATAATTTTGTTGAAATTATATAACTAAAACTTTTAATAATTGTAATTTAGGAGATGTAAATGAAGCAAAGCTCAAAAGTCAGAGTTTCAGTCGTCGGTCTCGGACATATGGGTGCTATCCACTCCAAGAAACTAATCGACATTCCCAATGTGGATTTGGTCGGTGTCTATGATATTAAACCGGAATTAACAAAAAAAATCGCCAGTGAGCTTAATACTCAGAATTTAGAAAATTTCGAACAATGTCTAGAAATCTCAGACGCAATCGTTCTGGCAACTCCAACAGAAACACACGGTCGAATGGGGCATATGGTTCTGACGAATGGTCGTCACCTTATGGTCGAAAAGCCTATGACATTTCAACTCGATGAAGCTGAAATACTTCTCAATGTAGCTGAGGAAATGGACTTAACGTTTATTGTAGGACATGTAGAGAACTTCAATCCGGCGTGGGTTGCAGCGCGAAAATACATAAAGAAACCACTTTTCGTCGAGGCTCATAGGTTGACACCGTTTCGCTCAAGATCAACAAACATTTCTGTTATTGAGGATTTAATGATACACGATTTGGAACTGCTTGCACAAATTAGCGATCACAGGATTGAAGCAATACATACTTCGTTAACACCTGTTTTGACTCAAAAACCTGACATAGCCAATGCCAGATTGAAATTCCGTAGTGGTACTGTCGCCAATCTGACAGCCAGTCGTCTTTCTGTTCATCCCAAAAGGAAGATGCGCATATTCCAGAAAGATTCATACATATCAGTGGATTTCCAGGCAAGGAGAACTGAAATATATAGATTAGCTCAAAAGAATCCGATAGGTGATATAATCCAAGTGGGGGAAGCAAAGCTTGAGCGGATTGTTCCGCAAATTAAAGATGTAGATCCTATTGACGAGGAACTAAAATTTTTTATTAACTGCATAATAAATGAGGAAAGACCAAAATATTGGAATTCATTCCACGCTCTGGTTTGGGCAAAAATGATCTCAGAGATGCGAGCATCAAAATGAGAATTTATTGTGTATTTATCCTTTCAATCCTTTTGTTTTCCTGCCTTTTTGGTCAGGGAATTCCGGATTGGATATCCACGTACGACATCGGTCTCCAATTAATTCACGAGGATAGATTCGACTCGGCAGTAACACTATTTAACACATTAGATGATGAATTCAAAGCTGGGTTAGGAGTAACTATAACATACTTTCATTACTCCAAGGACATGGAAGATACATCCTACTTAAGACGTGCATCGATAGCAATGCCAATAAAAGACTTCGATAAAATTGACCCGAAAAATTCTAATAAATGGGATGTTCTTGCCTATGGAGTGGCTCTAACGTATAAAAGTTTCATTGAAGGCGCGTACTATACTCACACCGGAAAAATTAAATATGCATTAAACTGCAAGAAGTACTCTGATAGAGCTATTAAAGTTTTAGAGCATATCGAAAACGATACCGGTGTAGGACCAGAAGCATCTGCAATGTTAGGGAATTTGTGGTATTGGATATCGAGTAGAGGTGAAATTCTCAGGAAGTTCGGTTTAATTAAAGATGCACGAGAAAAAGGAATTAATGCATTACACAAGAGTTCAAGACGGGCAAGGATTTTTGAAGATTTTGCGTCATACAGTTTAGCTATGTCATTACTGGATTACGGCAAAATCGATGAATCCCAAAGAATTCTTAAGAGCGTCATGGGGAAATACCCGAATACTCGATGTACAGAATGGACTCTTCTTTTTATATATCTTACTCAGGAGAAATGTATAGAATCTTTAGAGATAATTGACAAACTCTACAAATTTTATGAGGGCAAGAGTGACATAAATTGTGCTTCATTAGCTAAATATGGGTATCTTTGTGCAGAATTCGAAGGTTTATACGAAAAAGAAGAGTTCTATAGAGCACAATACGATAATCTAATTAAGAATAAATATATAAAATCTGTCCTAAAGAGATCGGGCAATGAAGATTTATAATGAAATCCGAAGCTATCCCAGGTTTAGGCTTGGGAAAAATAATCTCGGCATCGAGAAGAACTGACATACCTTCATTCTATGCGAGATGGTTCATGAACCGAATTCGTGAGGGCTATGTTATAGTAAGAAATCCTTTCAATTACAAAATCCGAACAAGAGTTTCACTATTACCTCAAGATATTGCAGCAATCGTTTTCTGGACACGTGATGCCGAACTACTGA
>CAZLTJ010000098.1:0-7692 GCA_964562425.1 uncultured bacterium | reverse complement strand
ATCTATACTGAGTGTGCCTTTGTCAGATTTGACAGGGAACTCCATAGACATTTCACCTTTTTCAATTCGCCACCCGAGAAGCTCGAGGACAGGCTTAATAATTACTTCTTTTGTGTTTGCTTCATTGAAAATAAAATAGGACAGTTTCATTAATTCATTAGCCTGATCCCAAATTCTTCTTAAACTTTCCAACAATTCGTTTTCCATTGTAAACTCCTTAGTGGAAAGGATTTTTTCCATAAGTTCATTTCAAATTTTAGATATTTATATATTTTTTACAAATAACATTATGTTTTAATAAATGTCAAGTTTATCCTTATGCAATGTTCATAGGGATATCTGATTTCTTAGAAAGGTTATTATAGCTGAATTTTATGTTTGTAATCATAATCTTGAGCAGGAAATTTCATCTGAAATAACTCATAAAGTATTAACGATAATCAAAAGTAATTTATCGGAAAATCTCTTGCTAAATTTTTTTAAAAAACTATTTTCAGCAACACGGATTAATATTCGGAGGGTAAATGGCTATAACCTTCAAAGGTGGAATTCATCCACTTGAATGCAAACATTTAAGCGAATCAAAACCGATAGAAGTATTACCTGCACCAGATAAGGTTTTCGTTTTGGTATCTCAACATGCTGGTGCGCCTGCTAAACCATTGGTAAAAAAAGGCGACGATGTAAAACTCGGGCAAAAAATTGCAGAAGCTGCTGGATATATCTCTGCAAACATTCATTCACCTGTTTCCGGTAAAGTGGTTAAGATTGAGGATGTACCTCATTTCGCAGGTGGATTGAGCAGCGCAATTATTATTGAAAACGACGGTCAAGACGCTTTAGCAGAGGAACTTGAATCACATTCTAAATGGCAGGAGTTAGAGCCCTCAGAGTTTGCTAAAATAGCTTCGGAGGCTGGTATAGTAGGTATGGGTGGTGCTATGTTCCCTACCGCGGTTAAGCTTTCCCCGCCTAAGGATAAAAAAATTAATATTGTAATAATTAATGGTGCAGAATGCGAACCTTATCTTACTGCTGATCACAGGCTTATGTTGGAATATCCTGAAAGAATTGTCGAGGGTGCCGAAATGATTAAATATGCCTTAGGTGCTAAAAGATTGATTATTGCTATAGAAAGGAATAAACCGGATGCAATTAAGACCATGATTAAGAGTGCAAAGGATAAGGACATAGAAATTGCACCGCTGAAGACAAAGTATCCTCAGGGTGCAGAAAAGCAGTTAATTTATGCTCTAACAAAGCATACTGTACCGAGTGGTGGATTGCCATTCGATGTAGGCTGTTACGTTCAAAATGTTGGGACAGCAATGACTTTGCGTGATGCAGTTATTGATGGTAAACCTCTCTATGAACGCGTTGTTACAGTATCCGGTCCAATTGTCAATGAACCGAAGAATTTATTAGCACGAGTAGGAACACCGTTTAGAATACTTCTTGAGACTTCGGGAGGCACGAATGCACCTATTGGTAAAGTAATCTCCGGTGGTCCGATGATGGGATTAACTCAATGGTCATTAGATACTCCAGTAACAAAAGGAACTAGTGGTCTATTAGTTCTCCCGCCTGAAAAAGGTAAAATAGGTTTTGAAAAGCCTTGTATTTCGTGCGCAAATTGTGTTGATATTTGTCCAATGAATCTTATGCCGACACAGATAACAAGTGCTGCAAAATTTGAAAAATTTGATATTGCTAAGAAATTATGTGCATTAGATTGCATCGAATGTGGTAGTTGTTCGTATATTTGTCCATCGAATATTAACTTATTGCATTACATAAGATGGGCTAAATGGGAAATCAGACAGATGCAGAGAAAATAGTTTTTACAATTTAATCAGATAATCTTTGAAGGAGAAAGTGATGAAGGGTGTTATACTTGCCGGGGGATTGGGAACCAGACTTTACCCGCTAACTAAAATAACTAATAAGCATCTTCTGCCAGTTTATGATGAGCCGATGATTTATTACCCAATAAAGTCCCTCGTAGAGACAGGAATCGATGATATAATGATAGTGTGTGGTGGGAATCAGGCTGGTGAATTTTTAAGATTGCTTGGTAATGGTCATGAATTTGGTCTTAAACAATTGAATTACTCATATCAGGAGAATGAGGGTGGTATTGCTGAAGCACTTGGATTATGCAAACACTTTGTTGAAGGTGATAAAGTTATTGTATTCTTGGGAGATAATATTATTGGTGAGAGCCTTGTGAAAGCAGCAGAAGAATTTAGAAAACAGGATGGTGGTGCTAGAATTTTGCTTAAAGAGGTTGATGATCCTACAGATTACGGTGTGGTCAAGTTTACACCTGAAGGTGCTATCGAAGAAATAATAGAAAAACCAAAAGTTCCACCTTCTAATTTTGCAGTTGTAGGAATATATATGTATGATTCCAATGTTTTTGATATTATTGAAACATTAGAACCCTCAGATCGAAACGAACTTGAAATTACAGATGTAAATAATGCGTATCTCAGAATTGGTAAATTAAAATACTCTTCGCTTGAAGGCTTCTGGGCAGATGCAGGTGCATCTGTTGAAGCATATTATCAGACAATCAGGATTGTTAGGAATTTTAAGCTAAGTCCGAAGAAAAATAAAGCTCGACATTTAACCACAATCTAAAGCATCCTTTGTGAAAATCCCTTACAAGATTTGATTTCGGGTTTGACAACTAACCTTAACCAATTCTCTTAGGTGAATCTTTGTATTATTAGGTTATTACATAATTCAAAGCTTGTGTAATGAAAATACCTCTAGCAACAATTTAGTGAAGGAAAAAAATAGAAAAGTCATTCAAAATTTTCTTGTCTAATGCTTTCGAACATGTATAATGCCCTTGATAAAAGACTATAATAAGGATGGAGGTTTAGAATGGCTCACAGAATTAGTGAGGAATGCATTGCATGTGGTGTATGTGTGGACGTTTGCCCTGTTGAAGCAATTAGCGAAGGAGATCCGTATTACAAAATAGACCCAGAACTTTGCACTGATTGCGGTGCTTGCATTGATGAGTGTCCTGTCGAAGCTATTTCACCGGCATAATGAAAAAACCAATATTATCGTAAAAACCCTCGTATATAGCGAGGGTTTTATTTTTTTCGAAGAATTTACAAAAAGTATTAATCCTCATTGCGACAAATCTCCTCAGCTTTAAACACACCTCGCAGTTATTTTTTAATTTTCCCTTTTTTAATTCTTAATTTTGTGGTAAATGAAATTTTTATCAACGCAATTTATAACCGGTGATTCTTCTATTCACTGAATATTAATTGTATTTTATACCTATAAGAAGCAACATAAATATCTGAATTTAATTAATTTTAAATTTTGGGAACTCAATTACAAATGGAGAGAAATTAAGCGAATCAATGCAACAGTATATTTATTGTTAAATAATCAATATTTCTATCGCTCCAATTATGTATTTAAGAATTATAATATCAATATTCAGAAGCATTATGTTCTTATTTGATATATGTCCGATAATATAAAACGCTATTAATATACTTGACTTAGTATTAACTAAGCATTAAATTAAATTTAATTAAAATAAGTAATGTTTCTGTTTCTAAGGACGTAGAAGGAACGACAGAAATAAATTTCATGAGTAAGTTTAGTGAAATGTAAAAATATTGTATGTGATAATAGACATGTTTTGTGAACGTAAGTAAAGAGTTAGTATACTTTCAAGAACTCTCGATGTTATAATACTAATATCAAAAAGAATAACATGCCCTTAAACAGAGAAAAGCAACATTTAGGACATCCGAAAGTAATAATAAGGATTTAGGTTATGAAATTGTATAGTAAAACTCAAAGAAAAACAAAGAACTAAAGCGATTCAACAAGCTTACCGTTAGCAGGGAACTAAGGAAGGTCGAACTAAAGAGGAAGATAAATGATTTACTCGAAGAACTAAGACGACCAAAGAAATATGAAGCATAGGGTTGTGGAGTAACACATACACTCATAACATATAAAAAGGGAGTGCACTATGAAAGGTAAAACCAGAGAACAGCTTATCTCTGAGTTGAAGCGACTCCGCCAGCGTATCTCCGAACTAGAAAACATTGATAATATGCTGCAAAAGAGCGAGGAGAAATACAAAACCATATTCGAGTCTGCAAATGATGCCATCGTCCTCTTATCGAAAACGGGTGCCATTAAGGAATTCAATAGCAGAACCGCGCAACTGTTCGGGTATGACATCGGAGAATTCAAGAATATAAACTTGAAGGATTTGAGCAAAATAGTTCCCAAAAAGTCTCTGGCGATTATCCTCAAGAACTTCGGCATGAGGATGATGGGTAAGAACACACCACCATATGAAATCGAGCTTAGACATACTGATGGCACACCTATATTCGTGGAAATCAATGCGGTGCCCATTCGTGAACATGGGAAAGTTATCGGCGACCTCGCAATTGTCCGCGACATCACAGAACGCAAGAAAGCGGAGGAAGAACTTCGAAAGCGTAATGATTTTATAGAAACCATCCTGGACAACTTGCCTCTCGGATTGGCGGTGAATACTGTTGACGATGGAGTTACCCGATATTTGAATAAAGCGTTTGAGAAGGTATACGGCTGGCCAAAGGAAGACCTGGTTAGCGTTGAGGAATTCTTTAATCACGTATATCCTGACCCGGTTAACGGAAAGGAATTTAAGGAAAAGGTTTTGTCTGATATAACCAGTGGCGACACTGCAAGAATGAAATGGGAAAACCAGATAGCAACTGGCAAAGATGGCAAGCAGAGGGTTATCAATGCTGTAAATATCCCGTTATTAGAGCAAAATCTGATGATTTCTACTGCTCAGAATATCACCGAGCGCAAGCAGGCGGAAGAAGCGTTGCGGGAAAGTGAAGCAAAATATAGGACTTTAACTGAAAACATAAAGGTAGGAATATACAGGAATACTGTCGGACCTGAAGGCAAATTTATTGAAGCTAATCAGGCAATTATTGAAATGTTTGGTTTTGAGAGTAAAGATGAATTCCTAGCATCAAAAGTATCTGATCTATATCAGAATCCAGCGGAGCGGAAGAAATTCAATGAAAAGATGTTGAAGAATGAATTTGTAAGGAATGAGGAACTTAGATTAATGAGGAAGGATAGCACTACTTTTATTGGATTAATTTCAGTCACCGCAGTAAAAGATAAAAAGGGAGCAGTGCAATATTATGATGGTATTATTTTGGACATCACCGACCGCAAGCTGGCGGAGGAGGCGCTAAAGGAAAATGAAAAAAGATACAAGCAGATTTTTCAATTTTCACCCAATTCGATTATTATCCACGATATGGATATGAATATCTTGGATGCCAATAATAAGGCAGTAGAAGAGTTCGGCTATTCAAAAGAAGAACTGCTAAAAAAGACGATTTTTGAATTACATCCCGAGACCGAGCAAGAGCATTCTGCCCAAGTATTGGCTGCTATGAATAAAAAAGATATGTTAAATGTAGAGACAAAGTTCGTGAGGAAAGATGGTTCCATTTTTCTTGCCGAAGCAACTCCCTGCAAATATACGCTTGTAAACAAAACGATAATTCATGTTGTTATTCGGGACATCACCGAGCGAAAGCAGGCGGAGGAAAACCTGCGAACCAGTGAAGCCCAATTATCGAATGCAATGATGATAGCTAAACTAGGCTATTGGGAGTATGATGTTGCCGATGACTTATTCACTTTCAACGACCACTTCTACGATATTTTTCGCACAACTGCAGAAAAAGTCGGTGGTTACAAGATGTCATCGAAACAATATGCCAAGCAGTTTATACATCCAGATGACATGTTGGTAGTCGGTATCGAGAACCGTAAAGCCTTCGAAACCACAGATCCCAATTTCAGTCGTCAACTGGAGCACCGCATTATCTATGCCGACGGCGAAATAGGCTACATTTCTGTCCGATTCTTCATCGTTAAAGATAGTCAGGGGCGCACAATTAAGACTTTCGGAGCAAATCAGGACATCACCGACCGCAAGCTGGCGGAGGAGGCGCTAAAGGAAAATGAAAAAAGATACAAGCAGATTTTTCAATTTTCACCCAATTCGATTATTATCCACGATATGGATATGAATATCTTGGATGCCAATAATAAGGCAGTAGAAGAGTTCGGCTATTCAAAAGAAGAACTGCTAAAAAAGACGATTTTTGAATTACATCCCGAGACCGAGCAAGAGCATTCTGCCCAAGTATTGGCTGCTATGAATAAAAAAGATATGTTAAATGTAGAGACAAAGTTCGTGAGGAAAGATGGTTCCATTTTTCTTGCCGAAGCAACTCCCTGCAAATATACGCTTGTAAACAAAACGATAATTCATGTTGTTATTCGGGACATCACCGAGCGAAAGCGGACGGAGGAAGCGCTGCAGGAGAGCGAGAAGCGATTCCGGACGATTTTCAATTCGATTAACGATGCAGTTTTTATGCAGGATTCGGAAACCGGAACCATACTCGATGTTAATAGCACAATGTGTGAGATGTATGGATATACCCGCAAGGAAGTTCTACAACTCAAAAACCAAGACTTGAGTTTTGGTCAATCACCTTATTCTCAGCAGGAGGCTTTAGAATGGATGAGGAAAGCGGCAGCTGGGAATCCTCAAGTTTTCGAATGGATGGCAAAGCATAAATCAGGTCGTCTGTTCTGGGTGGAAGTAAACATTAAAAAAGCAATTATCGGAAAACAGAATCGTCTGTTAATAGTTGCACGTGACATCACCGAGCGCAAGAAGGCGGAGGAAGTGTTACGGGAAAGTGAAGAAAAATATAGAACTGTCTTTGAGAACTCTGGAACTGCCATTGTTGTCGAAGAAGAGGATAAAATCATATCTATGGTAAATGCTAGATTTGCAAACCTATCTGGATACTCTTGCGATGAAATCGAAGGGAAAAAAAAGTGGACAGAATTCGTTGTTCCTGAAGATCTTGAAAAGGTTATCGAGCAGCATAAGCTAAGGAGAAAAGACAGGGATACTGCTCTGAGAACCTACGAGTTCAGATTCATAGATAGGAATAATAATGTAAAGAACATACTCCTTTCAACTGATATGATACCAGGAACAAAAAAGAGCCTGGCATCTCTGCTTGATGTTACCGAGCAGAAGCAAGCAGAAGAGGAACTACTTAAACTCAATGACGAATTAATCCAGAAGAACAAAGAACTTGAACAGATTGTGTTTGTAACTTCGCATGACCTACGTTCACCATTAGTTAACATAGAAGGATTCAGTTCTGAACTCGAGCTTTCTATTAAAGAACTGATTAATAACCTTCAAGATGAAAGTATTACAAATGAAGTCAAAGAAAAGATTACTTCTTTACTTGAGGAAGATATTCCCGAAGCTCTTCAATTTATCTTGAAGAATACTGAAAAGATGGATTCGCTTCTCACTGGGCTTTTAAAACTATCAAGACTGGGACGAGCAGAACTAACTATTGCTAAAATCGATATGAATGAACTTATATCCGATGCTATAAAGGTTCGAGCTTTCCAGATAAAAGATTTAGGTATGAAGCTTGATATAAGTGATTTACCACCTTGTAAAGGAGACCGAGGACAGATAGATCAATTATTTTCGAATCTTTTGGATAATGCTATTAAATATCGTGATCCTAACCGTTCAGGTTTAATTAAGATTTCTGGATATCAAGAGAAGGG
>CAZLTJ010000097.1:0-7781 GCA_964562425.1 uncultured bacterium | reverse complement strand
TTTGTGGATTTATGAAGGCCTTTCGCTTTCAAATGAAGTTATTCTTTGAATTCGACGATTAGTTTATCGATACCCTTTTTGACTTTCTCTTTTATTTTGGGATATTCTTTTTCAACTAGATCCTCTTTTATGTATTTTGCTCTCGCAATAAGCTCTCTTTGCGGAAGATATGCAATTTTATCAAAAGGAATGTCGGCATCGAGAGCTCGCTTTGCTTCAACCTCAAAGAAAAGTATAAGATCGAGCAGTAATTTCTGTTTCTTACTGGTACAATATGCATCGTTAACATCGAATGCACTTTGCTGGAGATAATCCTCTCGTATCGATTTAGCCACCTCGAGAATCAGTCTGTCCCTTTCAGGGAGTGATTCCGCACCAACCAACCTTACAATTTCCTCGAGTTCTGCTTCCTTCTGTAATAGCTCCAATGCATAGTTTCTCAGAACAATAAATTCCTCTCCATTATTTTCAATTAACCATGGATCAAGATTATCATGATAAAGAGAGTAACTATTAAGCCAGGAAATAGCAGGGAAATGGCGTTGATACGCTAGTTCTGCAGTAAGGCACCAAAAAACTCTAACCACTCTTAGTGTCGACTGCACAACAGGATCTGACAGGTCGCCACCCGGTGGAGAAACTGCGCCAATAATCGACAATGCACCAATTCTATCATCCGAACCAAGTGTACGAACGAATCCAGACCTCTCATAAAACTCGGCAATTCTTCTGCCCAGGTATGCCGGATAACCCTCTTCACCGGGCATTTCCTCAAGTCGACCGGATATCTCGCGCATAGCCTCAGCCCACCGCGAAGTTGAATCCGCCATTAAAGCAACAGAATAACCCATGTCGCGGAAATACTCCGCAATGGTTACACCGGTGTAAACCGATGCCTCTCGAGCTGCAACAGGCATGTTGGATGTGTTTGCAATCAGCACCGTACGCTCCATAAGCGGTCTTCCGGAGGTTGGGTCGATAAGTTCAGGGAATTCTGTTAGAACGTCTGTCATTTCGTTACCGCGTTCTCCACAGCCTACATAGACAATTATTTCAGCGTCACACCATTTTGCAAGCTGATGCTGTATAACTGTTTTACCAGATCCGAACGGTCCGGGGACGCATGCTGTGCCACCTTTGGCAACCGGAAAAAATGTGTCTATAATTCGCTGTCCAGTCACTAATGGTATTGTAGGCTTGTGCTTACTGCGATAAGGTCTGGGAACACGAACAGGCCAAATTTGAATCATTGGTAATTCCAAATTTTCACCTGAATCATTCTTTATTATACAAATTGTATCTGTTACAGTAAAATCGCCCTCTTTTATATCCTCGATAATTCCAAAAATTCCGGGAGGAACAATAATTCTGTGCAAAACAATCTCTGTTTCTTTCACAGTACCAATAATGTCACCTTCAACAATGCTATCTCCTGGAGATTTAGTGGGCACAAAATGCCATTTTGCAGTTCTGGAAAGCCCGGGGATATAAATCCCACGATGAATATAGTCGCCAGACTCTTTAACAATTTGTGCTAATGGTCTCTGAATACCATCAAAAATTGACGTAATTAGTCCCGGTCCTAATTCCGCCGATAGTGGTAGTCCAGTCAAATAAACTGGTTCTCCAACACCGATTCCACCGGTTTCCTCATAAACCTGAATGGATGCGAGATCGTTTCTAAGTTCGATAACTTCACCGATAAGTTTCTGCTCGGAAACCCTTACAACGTCGTACATTCTTGTACCGGACATATTCTCAGCTACAACCAGAGGTCCTGCAACTTTAATCGTGCGTCCAACTTTCTCCGACATAGATATATTTCCTTTCTATAAGAATAAAAAAAAATCATAGTTAAAAAGTCGTTCGAAAGAATAACAAAATATCCTTAACTAAGTCCAGTGTTTTAAACAATCATATTTTATCGCCAAAATTGCAATTGTCAATTATTACAGTTTAAATGCGATTATTAATGATTTTTCTATAAAGCTCTAAATACTTTCTTGCTGATACATCCCAGGAGAAATCCTCACCCATCGCTCTGAGCATTATTTTCTTCCATTTCTTGCTGTCCTGATATGCTGAAACTGCTCTCACGATTGTATCGTAAAGCTTATCCGAGGTATAGTCGTTAAATAAAAAACCGGTTCCAACAATTGGTTTTTGCGTCACATCGATTACCGAATCAGCTATTCCACCAGTTCGTCTTGCAACAGGAATTGTGCCGTATCTCATCGAATACATCTGATTAAGACCGCATGGCTCAAACCTCGATGGCATAAGGAACATATCTGCACCGGCTTCTATAATGTGTGCAAGTTTATTGTTGAATCCTATGAATACTCCCATCTTGTCGGGATACATTCTCGCTGCATCGAGCATCATTCTTTCATATTTAGGTTGCCCTGAGCCCAAAATAGTAAACTGAATATCCAGCTTCATAATATCGGGGATTGCTTGTGAGAGAATATCGTATCCTTTCTGTGCAGCCATCCGGCTTATCATCCCGACCACAGGTAAGTTCTGGTTGAAGGGAAGTTTAAACTCATTTTCTATGAGCGCTTCCTTCATTTTAACTTTACCGGACAAGTCCTCGGCAGAATAATTATACTGTATGAATGAATCGGTTCGAGGATCCCATTCGTTGTAATCAGCGCCGTTAATTATACCGAAGAGCTTCCCAGAATTTACTTTCAGGACACCGTCAAGTTTGCTACCTAATTCTGCGGTCTGTATTTCTTGCGAATATTTTTCACTAACAGTATTCACAGCATCGGCAAAAATAATACCGATTTTAAGGAAATTGACATCCCCGTAAAATTCAAAAGGACCCTCAGGATAAAACAGACTATATCCTAAACCGATTGTATCTAAGATTGATCTTGGAAACACACCCTGATAAGACAGATTATGAATCGTAAGCAGCGATTTAGTGTTTCGCCAGTTATAGTGAATATTTGGCAGTTTTTTCAGGTACATAGGCAATAATGTTGTGTGATGATCGTTAACATGAAGGATGTCCGGCTTGATTTTTAAAGCGGAAACAGCCTCGATAACCGCACGGGAAAAGAAGATCAACCTCTCCGCCGTATCTAAAAACTCTTTCTTGGTTTTGGGATCGAGATACACTCCCATTCGGTCAAAGTATTTTTCACTGCGGATGAAGTAAATAGGGATAGATGTATCAGGCAAATGTGACCTGTAAAGTTCGAATGTCTCAATTTCAGCCCCAAGATCGATCGGAATACCTGAGATGTTAGCAGGTTCAATATTCAACTCCTTCGACTTAGCCTGAATATCTCCATAATACGGCATGAATACATAAACTTCCGCACCAAGATTATAAATAGCCTTAGGTAGTGCACCTGCCACATCAGCGAGACCACCCACTTTGGCAAATGGATTAACCTCAGTGGAAACAAAAATTATTTTTTCCGACATATAAATCCCCTTTAACTATATGAATTTTTTATTAAAATTTCGGGTAAAATGGCTTCGTTTGATATTTATACTTAAACTTTACGTATTTTTCCTCTGCACTTTGTCTGCTATCAACAATATTGATAATAGCATAGTGATTATCGCCAGTCTTAATCGCAATAGTCTTTCTGAATGCCACAATTGAAGTATCTGCCCAGAGTTCATCGGTTACGGTTATGATACTATCGAGCTCAATTTCTGGTAGTTCTTTAAATTTTGTTTGATTAGTCCATGCAATACCCGCCAGATGTGGACTTTTCAGCACAAGTTCCGAACCACTACCATCGAGATATATGTCAGGCTCAGAGTGAGTATCGGTAGAATATATGCCTGTTTGATCCTTGAATATGAATGCACAAATTGAATCTGAAGCGAAATTGTAGATCTTATAATCATTGTATTTAACTGGCGAGGTATCATATATCGCCAGAGGAGAAAGCGTATCATTATCCTTAGGATGCCGAACCGCTCTAACTCCAAACCAATAAATGGCAGTCATATCCAACGGTTCACCTTTATAGTCTCTCATAGAATACGATTTATCTGGCATTGGATCGACCCATATTTTATATGTATCTAATTCTGTTTCGGAAAGTGTGTCAAGATCTAGATCGGCTATATATAGCAAATAACCTCTAAAATCATCTTTATCAGCCTGAGGTGAGTCATCCCAATGTATTAAGATCGAGGTCTGGTATGCTATGGCTGAAACAGTTGGTGGTTCAATTGCTGGTGGTTTGTCCTCACCTGCGCAACCGATTAAAAGCATGATAAAAGACATGGAAACGATTAAGAAAATCGTTAAATTTCTCAAAGTTACCCCCTTGTTAAAATATGAATTAATAATACTTTTTGACTGTGTTGGATGCAAGAACTAACTTTATTAATACAGTTTAGATTTTTAACTTTATAAGTTGACATAATTAGTAATTAATATTATTTCAATTTATTAATATCTAACATGTTGAAATTAATTTAGCCAAAAAAATAATACTTCAAATTTACACTCGAATGTTTTGTATTTCATAGATTTAAACTTGCAAACTCTTATAAGGTAATTTTTTGTATTAGAAAAATAATAATTTAATTTAGCATATATTAAATTGCATTAAAAAAATAATGTAATATAATTTTAGCAGGTAATAAAAGAGGAGGAGAAATGTTACCAGTTGAAATTATAAAAAATAAAAGAGAAGGGCATTCTTTAAAACCGAGGGATATCAAAGATTTTGTTGCTGATTTTGTCAAGGGTCGTGTAGAAGACTACCAAATGTCGGCTTTTTTGATGGCTGTGTATTTTAACGGAATGGATAGGCAGGAGTTATTAGCGTTAACTGAAGCATTTGTGGATAGCGGACAAAAACTAGATTTTGGAAAGTTGGATAAGCCTACAGTAGACAAACATTCCACAGGAGGTGTAGGCGATAAAGTGAGTCTTATTGTCTGTCCCATGGTCGCTGCTGCAGGAGCTTCTATACCTAAGATTTCGGGACGAGGACTGGGTCATACTGGTGGAACAATTGACAAGCTTGATTCTATACCAGGATTTAAGGCTATTTTGTCACCTAAAAGATGTTTGAAAATTTTAGAAGATGTTGGAGTGTTTATTGCATCACAAAGTCGATCGATTGTGCCAGCCGACAATAAAATTTACTCAATAAGAAACGATACTGCAACTGTAGACTCTATTCCACTAATTGTAGCAAGCATTATTTCCAAAAAGCTTGCCGTTGGCGCAAAGTCTCTTGTTCTGGATATAAAATTTGGCAATGGTGCATTTATGAAAACTGCACGTAAGTCCAGGCGCCTTGCTCGGTCTCTTGTGGAAGTAGGTAATCACTATGGCTTAAATACAGCAGCAATCTTAACCGACATGAACCAACCCTTAGGCTATGCTGTGGGTAATGCATTAGAGGTTAAAGAAGCAATAGAATACCTTAGAGGTGATAAAAGAGCAAAAGACCTCAACATAATTGTTATATCTTTGGGAGCTATTATGTTACAACTATCCGGTGTAGCCGATTCCCTTATTGAAGGCAAACGCATGTTGAAAGAAACTCTTAATTCAGGTACTGCAATTGAAACTCTCAGGAAAATGATTGCTGCACAGGAAGGGGACATTAGGGTTATATATGACCTGTCAGTTTTGCCTCAAGCACCAGTAGTAAAAAAGCTCTTAGCATCCACAGACGGTTGGATATACGGTTTTGATACATGCAGAATTGGAATGCTTTCGGTGGAATTAGGTGCAGGTAGAATCAAAAAGGATGACAAAATAGACCCATCCGTAGGCTTAGTTTTCACAGTGAAACGCGGAGACAAGATCAGTAAAAGGGAAGTGCTTGCTGAGGTCCATGCCAAAACGGAACATGAGGCTGATATTGCACTGAAAAAATTATCCCAAATGATTACCATATCAACCAGTATAGTGAGGGAAAGGAAACCGATACTGACCGCCATAACTGCCCAAGGTGAACGAAGATTTATGTGGAATATGGAGATATTGTAGTCCAAAACATGACAGACACATGGGTCTGTCCCTACAAACGGTAAATTAATCTGGCAACCCGATGAAACAATCTCCAGCAGCGTCTATCTCTTACGAGCAACGACAGATGACGGGCAGCAAATAACGAAGCGAATCGTATATTTGAAATAACAAAGATGAAACAGCGGACTTCAGTCCGCTGCCAAACCATTGACGGCATGAAATGCGAAACGCAATTGAACAATCCCGACTGAATCGGGATTGCGCAACAGTGGAGATATTTGACACCAAAGGAGGCATGAAATGAGTAATGCAATGAGCGAGCGACTTTGTAAAAGCGACATTGAACAGACGACTTCAGTCGTCTGCCGGAAGAAGAGCAGCATACTAAAGTATGCTGTCCCAATCATAGTAGTGATTATGCTCTTTGTCAGGTTGTGCCCAGCGCAGACACAATTTGTTCTGACCGTGGGAGGAACATCTCGGGACTGGGGCAATTCTATTGCCTCAACCTTTGACGGAGGGTATATTATAACTGGATATACAAATAGTTTTGGTGCCGGTGATGATGATTTATTTCTCGCCAAATTTAATTCCTCCGGGGATTTAACCTGGACGAAAACTATGGGGGGAGCCTCTTGGGATAGGGGCTTTTCTGTTGCCCCGACCCCTGACGAAGGATATATTGTAACTGGAGAGACAAAGAGTTTTGGTGCTGGTCACTATGATTTATTTCTTGCCAAATTTAATTCCTCCGGGGATTTAACCTGGGCAAAAACCGTAGGAGGAGCAAGCTACGATAAGGGCAATTCTGTTACCCCGACCCGTGGCGGAGGATATATTGTAACTGGAAGAACAACGAGTTTTGGCGCCGGTAGCGATGATTTATTTCTTGCTAAATTTAATTCCTCCGGGGATTTAACCTGGGCAAAAACTGTGGGGGGAACAGATAGTGATTGGGGCAATTCTGTTGTCCCGACCTCTGACGGAGGATATATTGTAACTGGAGAGACAATGAGTTTTGGCGCCGGTAGCCTTGATTTGTTTCTTGCTAAATTTAATTCCTCCGGGGATTTAACCTGGGCAAAAACTGTGGGGGGAACAGATAGTGATTGGGGCAATTCTGTTGTCCCGACCTCTGACGGAGGATATGTTGTAACTGGCCTGACAAAGAGTTTTGGTGCAGATATCTGGGATTTATTTCTTGCCAAATTTAATTCCTCCGGGGATTTAACCTGGGCAAAAACTGTGGGGGGAGCAGATTATGATGAGGGCAATTCTGTTGCCCCGACCTCTGACGGTGGGTATATTGTAACTGGAGAAACAGAAAGTTTTGGTGCCGGAGGCTATGATTTATTTCTTGGCAAATTTAATTCCTCCGGGGATTTAACCTGGGCAAAAACTGTGGGGGGGGCAAGGTACGATTATGGTAATTCTGTTGCCCCAACCTTTGACGAAGGGTATGTTGTAATTGGAAAGACAAATAGTTTTGGCGTTGGTAGCGATGATTTATTTCTCGGCAAATTTAGCTCTTCAGGTGAGATAGGTGATTGCCCTTTTGTTGATGATTGCTATCCTGTAGTAGGAAGTCTTTCTTTAAGTAGTGTTTCTGTAAGTCCTACAGTCACAGTTCCAAGCTTATCGGCAGTTAGTTGCAGCCCAGCAGTAACCAGTCCATCTCCTACCGTGACCGAGGTTTGCTCCGATATCTTGGAAACATTGTCGAAACCGATCTCTTTCGAACTTACCGTTTCCCCAAACCCGTTCAATTCATCGTGTGCGATAATGATATGTCAACAAGGGGCTTCAGCCC
>CAZLTJ010000096.1:0-7829 GCA_964562425.1 uncultured bacterium | reverse complement strand
ATCAGCTCTATGGGTGCTACGGATGGACAACTTATTAAATGGTGTGATTCACTTAGTAAATGGATACCCTCAAAAGACGATACAGGCAGAGTTTGCTGGGATACGC
Organism: uncultured bacterium; assembly: GCA_964562425.1. GTDB lineage: Bacteria > UBP14 > UBA6098 > B30-G16 > B30-G16 > JAUWMV01. The sequence continues at coordinate 7,723 of CAZLTJ010000096.1, read as the reverse complement.
TCAGTGCTTATTACGACACAACATCGTTGCAATTCCCTGGAGGATCAAAAGTTAGCTGGTGGAACCTGATTAACATCCCGTTCGATATAGATTCAATAGATGATACCGGTTTCGTTAGGTTACGAGTTAACTCGTCGCCTTGGTTAACAGAACAAACTACATTCATCGAGGGAAACAATATCGAGATTAACCAGAATGGCGATTCTATCACTATTACAGCGAAACATCCTACCGATGTAATCCTTGGCTCAGGTATCGACAAATATCTTCCAATATGGAACGGAATAGATACTCTTGGGACAAGTATTATTTTCCAGACCGACTCTGGTAATATTGGAATTGGAACAGAATCACCCGCTGCAAAAATTCATTTGAAAGGCACATTGTCTTCTGATGGAATATTAATCGAGGACGTCGCTAGCGACGGAATAGAGATTAAATCGGCGGGGAAATATGGAATTTTTGTAATAGAGCCTAATAATATTGGTATTCACGTCGAATCTTCAGGTCATCACGCCTTCTATGCGAATATTCCATTTGCAGACGGTCTTAACGTTCGAATGGCGGGAAGAAACGGAATATATATCGACCAACCAAACGATAATGGAATCTCTATTGTTAATGCTGGCGATGAAGGCATAAATATTTCGAATCCAGGTGCTAACGGAATTATAATTGATTCTCCCGTTCAAAACGGCATGAAAATAATCCGAGCATCCGCAAAAGGCTTAATTATTGATAACTCGATTGGGGAAGCTTTATCTATAATTAACACAATGGCTTCCGGAATTGTTATAGACAATCCAGCACGTGACGGAATTGAACTCGTGGATATAGGTCGTCGAGGAATTGTAATCGACTCCTGTGCGAACAACGGTATTAAAATTTCTAAAACCGGTTACGATGCGATATCTATTTTCAACTCCTATGAGGATGGTATAGATATCCGATATCCAAAAAATATAGGTTTAGTGGTCTGGGGAAGCGATAGTTCCGCCTTATTTTTACATTCTCCCGGTAAAGATGGAATTTTTCTCGAAAACCCCAAAAGACATGGTTTTAACATGACAGACATCGATAGCCACGGTGTTCGAATATCAGAAACTGGCAAGGACGGGATCTATATGGAGAACGTTGGTCGTTATGGTGTCAATGTTAGAAATCCTGTAAGGCACGGTTTTTATGCATTTCATCCTGGGGAAGATGGTTTCAGAGTTATAAATTCGGGAAACAACGGCTTGACAATTGACACGGCAAATGCTCATGGTATTTCTATCGAGTCCACTGGCGATAATGCTATCCACATTCGAAATCCAGGGAATCATGGAATTTACATGTTTCAACCCGACAGTGATGGCTTATACATTTATTATCCCAGGGATGATGGCATACAAATAGATTCTGCCAAAGCAAATGGCATCCTAATTCGCAACGCAAGGCAAACAGGATTGAATATGTCAAATCTGGGCAATCACGGAATATATATCGCTGATGCAGGCAGTTGCGCTGTGGAAAGTCGGAATGTGAAGTATGGTTTTAGAGTTACTAACTGCACCAAAACAGGTTTTCAAGTGAAAAACGCTCTTAAAGGACTAGATATCGATTCCGTGTATAATGCCATTGTTATCGATAGCACTGCACACGATGCTATATTAATTGATAACGCTGGCAATCATGCAATTAGAATCGACCATCCTGGTTCCACAGGAGTGTACATTTTCCAACCCAAGTACAGCGGCATAGAAATATGGAATCCGGGAAGAACAGGATTGATAATAGCTCAACCGGAAAGGCACGGGATTCAAATCTTGGCTCCCGATACGCATGGAATTCAAATTATAAGTCCAAAAGCTAATGGTCTATTTATCTACGAATCTCATGAGGACGCAATTTGTTTAGTTAATTCTTATACTAATGCAATAAAAATATCCGCTGCTGGTGAAGACGGTATTAATATCACCACACCATTGGATGATGGCGTTGAGGTTAATAGTCCCGGCGGTGACTGCTTTGTGTGTGACGGCACACCACATGCTCTTTTCAGAGTTAGTGGGGATTGCAATGTTTTCAGCCACAGCTTTAACAATTACATCGTAGACAAAACCGGCAAAGGTTTTACTGCGCCCATATCTGCTTCTACTGCAAGATGGCTCGAACATATCGGGGAGTCGCAACTTGTGGATAGTGAATGCAAGATTGAACTTCCAAAGCAATTTATTCAGAGCGTGACAATTAACTCTAACAATCCTATGCAAGTTTTCTTGTCCCCATATGACGATATTGGTAGATATACAATTGAAAGACATGACAGTTATTTCATCGTAAGACAAATTGAGGGCGATCCTCAAGCGAAATTTGCGTATAAAGTTCACGCAAAAATCAAGCATATGGAAAACAACAAATTAGAATCAGTAGCTCTTTTGGAAGAGACAGACTAATTTTTGTGTTATTAGATTATGTAATAAATAAAGGAACAAAATGCACAGAATTATCATCTTAATATTACTAATATCCGTCTTTTGTATTGCTCAAACCGAAGCCGTTAGAGTTATGGACAGTGGCGGTGGAAAAGCGACAGACGGCATCAATTTTAACAGAACATCGATAGGACAGCCTATAATAGGAATCTCTGAAGATTCAAGTTACGTCAATAGAGTAGGATTTATCAGAACAACGGTAGCTTGCAAAATTATCGAACTGCCCGGAAATAAAAACAAAATATTGAAACACGAAATCTCTGCTCCTTTTCCAAACCCGTTTAATTCCGTGTGCCATATCAATCTTTTCCTTTCGAAGCCATGCCAAGTTGTATTCGAGGTTTTCGATATTATAGGCAAAAGAATATTCGAAAAAACGAAGCTGTGCAATTCTGGCGCATATGTAATCGAATTTAGAGCACTGGACTTGGAATCTGGAGCTTATTTCTATAGGATTACCATGGATGAGCAGGTATTTTCCGGGAAAATATTGCTACTAAAATGAAGTTTCAACTGTAATTTTATTGCACGAGGAATCCTTCGAGGTTGCATATTTGCATAACAAATTGATTCGCAGTAAACTGTTTTATAAGTCACTTATTTAACTTGCAAAATATGAATCCTAACTTTAATTATCACAATTATGAAGAGAATACTTCCAATATTTTTAATTATTGTTGGGCTATCTGCAGCGAGTGTTTCAAGAGTCGATGTATCATTGGGCATTGGTTCGCTTCGATTGGATGGAGCTCCTGCTGTGGCTATGATTCATAACTCACCGGTTATTATAATCGGCTCCACCGACGACTCCCTTTACGGTATTAATTACGATGGCTCAACAGCTGACGGGTTTCCATACTATGTTGGAGAACCGATTAATTCAAAAATCGCATGGGAACCTATCGATTCGGGTATAGCAATTTTCGCATTAACTGCCGATGGCATGTTATGGCGCATCGACTGGGACGGCGCAATAATCGATAGTGTATTCGCAGTAAAACTGGGCACTAAGGCTGACTATATCTCACCTGTTCTTTTCGATATCGACGAGGATAATGAATTAGATGTTCTGCTTGCTGTAGATACAACTCTCTACGTTTATTCTTTCGAAGGTTCGGAGAAATTGCGAATAGAATTCAACTCATCCGTTGGAGTTGCTGTTGCGACTCCTGTTGCTGGTGATATAGATAGCATTCCCGGACCAGAGATAATTGTCGAATCGTACGACGCTATATACGCTTTCCACAATGATGGCACCGTCGTGGATAGCTTCCCTATTTCCATGCCTGAATATAACTATCTCAGTTATTCCACTCCTCTTCTCTGGGATTTCGATGAAGATGGAGTTATGGAGTTATTTTTTGCATCCCATTTCTCTGGTTTCTCCTCGGAAAACGGGACAATTTATTCCTATGACAACAATTCTGGATTAGTACTGCTCCGAACTGTCGGTGGCATTGGAAGTTGGATTTACGGTCCTCCTGCAATGGGTGATGTTAACGGCGACTACACCTGGGACTTGGCTTTTGGTACAGTAACGTCTCTTGTACTTGGCATTAATGGCTCAGGGGCTTTGACCAGTTTCGGGGGATGGACAATAAACTTTGCATTAGGGCATATTTACGGTTCGATGCTTATGATGGACATAAATGGTGAACCGGGACCCGAGTATATTTTCCAATCCTTTCAAGAAGATAGTCTGAGGTCTTTTCTTGTTGCAGTCGATTATAAACAATCGGATATAGAAGGCTTCCCCGATACGCTTGAAACTGATAGGTCTGGCTTGCTTTCACCTGTTGCATTCGAGCATGAAAGCACAATTTACATTGCTGCCGCTGATGGCGATGGCAATTTAAGGATATGGTCTTTACCCGGAGCACCTCTCCCGGGATATAAAAACTGGACAGAATATCTTGGCAATAGACGTAATTCCAATGTTGCACCACCGAATCCTGCTAAACTCACAATCGTAAACCTCTCGGATAACGATTACAAAATCTCATGGTCGTCTTCAGATTATCCAGAATTCGCAAACTATAAATTATTTTTAACGCCAGATTCAACTGGCACAACTTTCACTCATCTGACAACGATCGGAGATATTTCTGAAACCATTTTCCATTTCACATCGGAAGCTTCTGTTGAGTCTATTTGGGTTTTTTCCACAATCGAGGATATTTTCGGTAGAAGCTCTATAAGAAGCAAGCCAGTACACTTCATCGACACATCGTCCATTGCAATAAATCTTTCAGAGGAAACTTTTGCTCCAATAGTCATTACAAATCCTTTAAACAGTGAATTTAAGCTTAATGCACCTGTGGGAAGTATCGCACAGATTGTAAATATTCGCGGTTCTGTTATCGAGGAAATTTCAATTGTAGAAAGCCCCACGTCTATTGAAATGAATCGTTCACCGGCAGGAGTTTATTTAGTTAAAATATTTTCTAACTCGGGAAGGAAAATATACACCTCGAAAATGATTCTCATAAAATAAAACATTATCGATTTGAATACTGATATCGAGGAATATAAGTGAAGAAATGAATGCCGGGAAAGATAACAAAAATAAGCCTAGCGTGGGTGGACAGGCGGTTATCGAAGGCATAATAATGCGCTCACCCAATAAAATCGCAATGGCAATTCGAAAACACGATGGTGAAATCGAAATTGTTGACAGGAACATAACTCCACTTTCAAAACGCAAAAAATTCTTTGGTTTTTTCATCATTAGAGGAGCACTAAATCTCTTCGATACGCTTTATTGGGGGATAAAATACTTGGAACTTTCTGCTCAAATATCACAGCCTAAGGATGAAAATCCAAAAAGTAAATCCGTAAATGCTCTCTGGAGTGGACTGTCTATGTTAGTGGCTTTTGCATTGGCTATGTTTATATTTCTTTATTTACCATTAAAGGGTGCAGGTATTATGGCTCTCAAGGATCGTCCATTTGAGTTTAATCTCGTTGCAGGTGCGATTAGAGTGGTCCTTTTCCTGATTTATTTAATTCTGATTTCATTGCTCCCGGATGTAAAAAGACTGTTTCAATATCACGGTGCTGAGCACAAAACTATTAATGCATTTGAAAACAATGAACCATTGGAGATAAAGAGGGTAAAGCTTTATTCCACATTCCATACCCGATGCGGAACTAGTTTCATTTTTATTGTTGCGGTGATAGCAATACTTTTCTTTGCTATTTTTGACGGTTTACTGTATAAATTCTGGGGAATTGCTCTTAAACCGGTTGCAAGAGTTCCCTATCATTTGCTTTTGCTCCCAATTATTGCGGGTATTTCTTATGAAATTCTCAAAATAAGCGACAAATTGTCTAATAAAAATTTTATTTTCAAAATATTTACTCTACCTGGTCTGTACCTCCAACGAATAACGACCAAACCGCCGACCGACGATATGTTAGAAATTGCAGTTGTTGCCTTAAAGAAATCTTTGGAAAATGTAAACTTTGATAATAACAGGGAACATTAAACTATGTCTGAAGGGAAAAAACTTTACGTTGCTTTTCTATGGCATATGCACCAACCGTGGTATTTATTGGATCATACAGGAATGGCGGCAATGCCGTGGGTTCGACTTCACGCATTAAGGGACTATTACGATGTTCCTCGGCTTATGGAGCAGAAAGGTTTTCCGGGAACTATTAATCTCGTTCCTTGTTTGCTAAAGCAGATTCAGCTTTTATCCAATAATGAGACGAATGATCCATACTGGGACATACTAATAGCTAATCCACGAGACCTCACTGACTCGCAACGAAGTTTTATGGTCTCAAATTTTTTAAAGGTTAATTACACCAATTATATCTCCAAATCACCCAGATATACCGAGCTTATGGCTAAAAATCAGGCTACCAACGATTATAGATCCTTTTCGGAGCAAGAATTATTTGACTTACAAATTCATTATTTAATCTCTTGGTTCGGCGAGACTTTGAAAAAAATTCCAGAAGTTATTAAGTTGATTATACTCGACAAGAATTTCACCACCGATGACAAAAAGACATTGATATCCATTGCCAACAAACGTATTACCGAGACAATTCCGTATTATCAAAGACTTTTCTTCAACGAGATAATTGAACCTTCTACATCCCCGTTCTATCATCCAATTTTGCCTTTATTATGTGATATTAAAGTTGCCAAACAGTCTAATCCACAAACCACTCTTCCAAACATAGATTTCATGTACCCAAGTGACTCATCCATGCAGATTAAGAACGGATTGGAATTTTTTGCTAATACTTTTCAAACTAATCCGGAATGTATATGGAGTTCTGAGGGTAGTCTGTCTGAAGAAATTATTCCATTATTAATACATAACGGGTTCAAGGTTACCTTTGGCGATGAAGATGTACTCAAGAAGTCTCAAGAGCTTTCGTACGGAGAACCGGGAAGTTCAATAGCCGACTCTCACCTAAGACCGCGAAAGATTCATAGAAGCAATAGCCTAATTCACATTTTCTTTAGGGATAAAACCTTATCGGATAACATAGGCTTCAAATACTACAATATGGAAGTTGAGGATGCCGTTAATCATTTTCTAAATGCGATGCATACAATAAGAAAATCCCTACCCGAAGACGATAATGAATACATTGTCAGCATAATATTAGACGGCGAGAATGCCTGGGAGTATTACGAACACAATGGTTTGCCTTTCCTGACAAAGCTTTATGAATCTTTACTTTCAGATCCGGATATCGAACCTACTACGTTTAAGAAATATCTCTCAAAGAATCCACAAATACCAGTGTTGGATCGTCTTGCACCCGGTTCTTGGATTGCAAGTGATTTTAGCACATGGTGTGGTGACGAGGAAAAGAATAAAGCCTGGAAAATTCTCGCTCAAACCCGAGACAATCTAACTCGAACATATGATAAAATGGATGTTAAAACTAAAAAAGATGCCCTCGAGCACATGATGATTGCAGAGAGCTCAGATTGGTTCTGGTGGTATGGCGGGACAAATTTTACGCCAGATATGGATATTTTTGATTCTCTGTTTCGACATCATCTTAAACGTGTCTATGAACTATCGGATACACCGATACCAGCAGACATCACGGAAACAATACATCAATCTGCAAGAGCTCTCGAACCAATTCAGCGTCCCATGCAGTTCATACATCCCAAGTTAGACGGTAAGCCAACATCGTATTTTGAATGGTCTTCTGCTGGAATTTATAAGGTCTCAGGATTTCGGGGGGCTATGCATGGTTCTGAGAAG
>CAZLTJ010000095.1:0-7857 GCA_964562425.1 uncultured bacterium | reverse complement strand
ATTAGAAGTTCATGTTTAATTTGTACAGAAGAATTATACCTATCATATTCGATTTTTAAAATCGGGTCTCGTGCAAAGTTACGATGAGAACTAATAAACTTTTCTAAGCTATCCTCAGATTCATCAAGTTGTTCAATGAGCTCCTTTTTCCTATTCATCAAATGACCAGATTTTTTTACTGCATTCGAAACTGTATTCTTTTTTATTAGTTCCTCTAATGCATTAACAGTGGCATTAAGTACAAATTGTGCAATTACGGGATTCTTTGTTGTATAAGAAATAACAAGAATTCCCTTTTCTATAGAATACTTAATTTTCGACCGAGCTATAAAAATCTTATGCCCTCTACTGTCTATACTCAAACCCTCTAAATCCTTTATGGTTTTACTTTCCGGTCTTATTTTTTTTATTGCTGAGTTAATTGGTGTTTTACAAACCATTGAATAAAGCGAGAAACTACTCAGTAATTCAGGAAATAAAAAACTAGAGATCTCCTCACTTGAACCAGATTCCATAAAGCCACCAGATGAAAAAGATCCTAAAAGACCGAATACACCAGGAACCGTTCCTGAAGGGAGTATGACAGTAATCGATGTGTATTGCTTTGGTAGTATTATTGCTAATATTATCGAGATAACTATTGCACAGGATGTTATTATTGTAATGGTAACTCTATTTCTGAAAAGAGTATTAAATATATTTATTCTTTCTTCAATCATTTCAATTTAATTATTATGTATGTAGTAGTAGCTAAACCAGTTAGCACCGTTACGATTTCTGTCATGACGCTAAGCCAATTAGTTTCCTTTTTTATTTTCTTAGGCAAGATTATTATATCACCAGGCTCGACATTGCTATATCCTTTAGAAACTTTAAGAACTTCTCCGTTCATTTTAACAATTCTCATTTCATTAATATCTGCATCCTTAGTAGCACCACCAGCGGATTTAATATAATACCCAACTTTTTTTCTATTTGAATATTTTACAGTTCCATTAATTCCTACTGCTCCTAATACACTGACACCACCAGGAATGCGTGGAACAAAAATTGAATCCCCTGCCCGAAGAATGAAATCATCTTTACTCGAAACAATCTTATTAACATCTATGATTATTCTATTAAGATCACTTCCCCGCCAATCATAAACCAAATCTAGAGTATCAATTCGACCAAGTGAATCTAGAATTAATGGTCGAGTACTCCTGAGAATCCTTGGAATGTCTCTAATTCGGGCTTCTTTAGCAATTTCAGGTCTGATAAACATCAAACCTTCAGTATATGCATCGGGTGTAAATCCACCAACCCTTTCAAGCAAATCAGATAAGGTCTCCTCTTCATTTAACAATGCATAATCACCTGGATACACAACCTCCCCAATTATAGTAACAATTTCTGGTGTAAGCCATCCCGGTATTTTTTTTACTGTTAGATAATCGTCTTCTGCAAGCAAAATGTTTTCTGGAGAATCCGGATTTTTTAAAATCTTCCCCAGATTTAATATTTTTCTTTCTCGCTTTAATCCATCAGTTATTCTAACTAATTCAATACTATCTAAATATGAACACCTTTCAACCCCACCTGCAGTAAAAATGAGGTCGGAAACTCTCATTTTTTCATATAATATATACTTTCCCGGTTTCCTTACGGATCCAGAAATTGAAACCTCTTTAGGGGTTAAGAACTCACGCACAGAATATAATTTTATTCTGTCCTGAGGTTGAAGTGAAACTTTACTATCCTTAAGCAGATCGAAACTTATGATCTCTCGAGATTCATCTGGTAATAAGCGAAAAATATCCACTCGTTCTCTATAAGTATCACCGTAAAGCATACCAGCACGATCGAATAGATCATCGACAGTCATTCCTTCTTCCCAACCATAAACACCCGGATAAGGCGTATATCCCTCAAGGAAAATTACATTCTCCCTATAAGGATTTACTGGAAAAACAGAAATATCATCCCCATCTTTAAGGATTGTTTCCCATTGCGTGGTATCTTCATAATCGATGTTGACAGAAATATGAATGCCATTATTAATTCTATCTACAAAAATTTCATGGATATTCGCATTTGGAAGAAACCAACCGGTATAATCAATAAGGTCCTTCATCGTTTCGTCATCAATTAACTCAAAAATTGCTGGATTTTTGACCAGACCTCTTAGTTTAACTTTGTTCTCATATGGAGGAACCATAACTAAGTCACCATTTGCAAGCTGAACGTTCCCCTTAGCCTTACCTGTAAGAATTAGTTCATACATATCTAATTCTCCAATTAGTCTATCCCCACGATACACTTTAATATTTCTGAACGATCCTACATTAGAGGGACCACCTGCAACAGCAATAGCATTAATAACCCTTGAAAGTCCTGGTAAATCAAATATTCCTGGATTTTCCACATTACCTACAACAAAAACCTGCACAGTTTTTATTGATGTAAGAGTTAAGCTTATACTTACGTCTGCGAAAACATTATTTACAAGTCTGTTGACTTTTCTTTGAGCAGAAATAACAGAAATACCACCAAGTGCAACATCTCCAATTTGTGGGATATAGATTTTCCCATCTCTATCAACAATTAAATCGTATTGAGCATTAACTGCACCCCACATATTTATAAGCAACTTATCACCGCTGCCTATAATATACTTATCTGAAACTGGCAGTTGAGATGAAGAAAGAAAAGGTATGTTCTCGAATATACTTGAGCCAAAGGTTTCCAATTGTTTAGGCAAAGCCTTTCTAATTATCTGCAAAGTATCACCTTCAATAACAATCGGAAATTCAAAAAACCATGGAAATTCAGGCTCTACAACCGGTTCCTTTTCTTTTTGTGCTTGTTTGAGATATTTCTGTGTTGTATCAAATGGAGTAATTTCGGGTGATTTGTATGTTTCGACATCTGTTCCTACTCCCGTTTGGACTCCAGCATCCGCACCGCTAATAAACCTCTGGTACTGGTTCATAATACTTCCAGGCAACTGCGCGTTTAAAAAGCCTAAAGATAAAAAAATAAATATCACTACAATTTTAAAGGAAGAAAGCTTCATATCATCTCCATGGTTTCAAATATCCATCACATTATCCTGAAACCTTACCCTCGGTTCCCTCAACTTCTTCCGCTTCCTCAAGTTCCTCGACTTCCTCCACTTCCTCAAGTTCCGTAACACCCCGCGGCTTAACAACCGATGCTATAACTTCTTCTTCATCCATTAATAATTCAGCGTTTGGAATTTTTATATCCTTAACATGCATGGAATCACTGAGATCAATCCCAGATACATCCAGTTCGACAAATTCCGGAGCATCTTTAGGAGTACATAAAACCTCAAGTTCATGAAAATGCGGTGTGAATATTCCTCCTTTTTTTACTCCTTCTGGAATGCCAATAAATTCTATATGTAATTTAAAGGAAACCGGTTTATCCGCTTGAACATGCTCAAAATCCGCATGAATAATCAAATCGGAAACCGGATCGTGCTGCACTTCTTTAATCAACGCCAGAAGCTTTTTTTCTTCGTCAGATTCATCTCTCATACGCAACTCAACAAGTGCATGTTCCCCCGATTTAGTATGAATTATCTGAGATAATTCATGTTTTAATATTTTCAGCGAAATATTATCTTCACCCATTCCATAAATAACAGCAGGAATAAATCCTTGACGCCTAAGTCGATTTGCGTTTCGACTTCCTTTGAGATGCCTTATCTCACATTTTAAAGGGAGACCTTTCATTTTTCTTCTCCAATCTCGAATTTAATTTCTTTAAGAAAATTTTTATTAAATAAAACACCGATAGATTGCTCCATGTGGATGCTTTCTATTGTCGCCGCCAAAAATGGAGCAACAGAAAATATTCGCAATTTAGTTCCAAGAATTTGCTTTACATTTTTTTTAATAGGTAGTGTATCAGTAATAACAAGAGTGCCTATTTTTGAATTAACCACATTTTCAACGGCAGCACCCGAAAGCAATGGATGAGTGATTAGAGCTATTACATCCTTGGCGCCTTCATCAATAATCAAGTCGCATGCTGAGCAAAGAGTACCTCCGGTATCGATAATATCATCTCGAATTACAGCAATCTTATCCTTTACATCTCCTGCGATATTCTGAATTTTAGCAATTTCATTAGGTCGTTCTCGTTTCTTATAGACAACCGCTATCGACGCACCTACATGATCTCCAATGTATTCTGTTCTCTTAACACCACCAATATCCGGAGAAACCATAACTAGTTCTTTATTCTTTATTCTATCAGACATCTCATCGAGTAGCAAATCCCTAAAAATTATATCAGCAGTGAGATGGTCAGTTGGGACATCAAAGAACCCTTGAATAGCCGATGCATGCAAGTCAATTGTGAGAACTCTATTTATACCAGCAGCAACTAAAAGATTAGCTACTAATTTAGCTGAAATAGGGACTCGAGGTCTATCCTTTCTCTCCTGCCGTGCATAACCGAAATATGGTATTACCGCCGTAATCCTCCAAGCGCTTGCTCTCTTGACGGCATCGATAATCAAAAGCAATTCCAATAGATTATCAGCTGGTGGTTGCGTAGATTGTACTATAAATACATCCTTACCCCTAATATTTTCCAAAATTTGCAGGTTGATTTCACCATCATTAAATCGTCTTAATTTCATTTTGGTGGGCGTTATTCCTAAATGCTCAGCAATATCATTTCCCAGCACAGAATTTGAACCGCCAACAATAAGACTGAGTTTATCATCCATCTTAGCCCCCTAACTAAAACCAAATCCTCAAACTGGGGCGGGGGGATTCGAACCTCCGCATGGCGGATCCAAAATCCGCTGCCTTGCCGACTTGGCTACGCCCCATAATTTTATTCTAAATTTAATTACAACCGTAGAAATTGTCCAAAAAGTAATGTAAAGTCAAGAAAAAACGCAGGGATAATCCAGTAAAATTAGGAAGATGGTTTAAATTTCCAATTATAATATATAGATGCTATTTAAAATATACTTTTTAGTTAAATTGCAAATCTATGAAAATATATTCATATTTGTAATTCATTGTATAATCGAAATCCGACAGAAAAAAAGACCCCCTGCCCATTAGGACAGAGGGTCAAAACATTTTCTGATGTCATTACTTTATGTATGACATCTTTATCGATAATTCTTCGCCGTTAACTTTTAGCTTGGCAATATAAATTCCACTTGAAGTTGAGATTCCAGTTTCATCCATACCATCCCATGAGATGAAGTGCTTTCCAGAGGAATATTCACCCTTTGCTAATGTTCTAACGAGTTTTCCTTCCACAGAATAGATCTCGAGAGCAATCTCTGCACCTTCCGGCAAATAGAATTCAATATCTGTCGCGAAGTTAAATGGATTAGGATTATTCTGTAACAACGAAATCTTATCAGGTAGAGAAGTCTTCTTAAGATCAGGCGTATCGCTCTTATTAACAGTTATTATGAATCTTCTAGAAACTCCTAGATACTCGAAGCTGTATTTATGTGTTGTTCTCATATCTATTGTTCCACCAGCTCTCTCGTCTCGAAGAGTTAGAGTGTATGAAGAGCTAATCTGATCTGTACCGTCGGAGGCATCGATATCGTCAGGTATGTGTGATTTAGGCCATGTAATTTCTACATTAGTTCCAGCTGATGCGCATTTAATGTCGAAGATCCATTCCTTAGTCATACTTGGATCAAGTGTTTTCTTTATATCAGCGCTAAGTTGATAAGGACCATCCACAAAGTATCCTAAATCGGATGCTGATATCATCGATGGGAAGTACGGTGGAACCTTTGCGTCGAATTTTCCGTCGAAAATATCTTCTGCACCAAATCTAGTGCCCAAGTAGTTCCATTTATCTTTAATTTCACCATTTGCTACGGATATCCTCAACGTAAAGTCGCTTGCACCACCGATTGCTTCTTCTTCCACTTCAATAGCTTCCTTCATTATAGTATGAGACATATTGAATTCATTAATAGCAAGAATACCGCCACCAGGAAGAACCTCTACCCAGAAACCTTGATACGGTTGAATGTATCTGCTGGCTCCACCCGGTAGACCAGGAGTGTAGAACGCGAATCCATTTTCGGTCGACCAAACATAATAAGTAGGTTCTATATTATAGAACATCGGATCGTCAACAATACCATCCCAATCTATCTTCGTATTAACTGGGTTCCCTACAAGATTAAATCCGTCCATTGAACCTGTGGGAGACGTGCCGTACGGAAGATTCATAACAAAATCGCTGTAATATGGCATACCACTAATATCATATAGAACTTTATCATGAACGTGTGAAAACAGAATATAACCTTCACCTCTGCCGAAATCATATGGAATACAGTATGCACCGCTTGTAGTATTCCATTTATAGAACTGTGAAGCTCCTATATCCATAATAAATGGAATAAAATTATCGCTTAACTGAGCATAAACACTATTTGGATCAGGATCGACAGGTATCGAGATCATATTCCAACCGTAGTTAGCATAAGGTGATACACGAAGTTTGACAGGATAAATTATCGGGTCTGCTCCCTCAAATGAAAGCCCAAGATACAATTGGTAAATTCCAGGCTCGGTAACAGGAGCCACAACGAGGCTTACTTGCTCACAAGAACCAGCAGGAATTTTTAATGTCGTCGGTTCAATACGGACACCTGGAGGAACTGTGCCTTCCGAAATCATGAATGCATATGCCCTGCGCTTTGCGGATGATACAACCCAGAATCTACCTTCTGCATCGCACTCGGCGCCACAGTGGTTGTTAGGTGCGGAGAAGGTATCGAGGAATGTATTTAATACAACACCGTATTCGGGATCGAATTCAATAATTTCATTTTCAAGATTCCTGCATGCAATCCAAACTGTCCTTCTTGTGTGATTAAAGCCAATACCTGCTATTCCAGCATTAATGTCACCAGCATCTTCAATTAGTTTCCTGAAGCTCCAATATGCCAGAATCATTCCAGGCTCATCGAAGCTAAGACCGGCAATCTTGTATAATGTATCCGCTTGCCAACCACCGATATAGAATACATCCTCACCGGCATCGTATGCCACACCATTCTGGAAGTGACGGTTCCATGCGCTATACGGATCTGCAATCATATGCTGCATAGCACCTGTAACGGGGTCCCATGCATATAGATTACTTCCTCCTATATTTCCATCAACTCTTAGCTGCCATATTAAAGTTCCGTCATAAGTCATATCACCGGGATATGGCATGTATGTAGAGGACGACCAAGTAGGAGGTGGTAGCCAATGAGTTCCCCAAACTCTACCAGTTGGTACTCCATAAGGATTAACTTCTACATTCTGCATCATGAACGCATGTTCAATACTGCTAATCCAGAATGAATAATTATTAAACATACCCACTGCAGCAATACCCCATGGTTTGTTTATCATCGGCATTGCAAGGTCAAAGGAATCAACGCACGTATGCAGTGCTGGGTCGGTAACAATCGAACTGTGAATATATGGATAAATATCCACTGTTACAGTATGATCATACGGATTACAGATGTAGAAATGTATATCATCCAGTGTGCTGAACGTAGTTTGATCGTCGAGACCACCAATCCCAGGATTGGCATCGTAAATCCCGTATGTTGGGTCTGTTTCGGGACCAAATTCCGGTTTGCTAAGAGGAATATAAATAGGTCCGTATGTATCGCCCTTAGGAACAATTCCCCATGCGTAGTTAGTCATATATCCTCTTGCAGAAGCGTAAACAGGATAATAACCGACATCGACGTCGCAGATAACGAAATATCCGAAAGCATCTGCATTACTGGTCTGCCCACTAAGAGCTATCTTTGCATGAGGTACCATTTCAAGCGTAACT
>CAZLTJ010000094.1:0-7899 GCA_964562425.1 uncultured bacterium | reverse complement strand
AAGGTGGATTGTGGGCTGAGGTTTTATCGTTATTCGTTCACCCCAAATGGTACTCTGGTGATGATCAATGGAAAGCAGTCATAAAATTCATAAGCATGCTCAATAATGCTCTTCAATTATCGAATGAATTATCACTGGTTACAACACCTGAAATGCTTGTTAAAAATGCTAAGGACGGGAAAAGGTCTATAATTTTAGAGATTGAAGGCTTACATCCTATCGAAGAGAAGCCTAATCTTTTTGATGAACTTTGGAAACTTGGCATAAGGATTTATACACTTACTTGGAATAATAGTAATAGATTTGCTACATCGTGTATGAACGAAGCTGATGACGGATTGAAAATTGATGGTAGGGCATTAATAAAAGAGATTACCAACCGTAAGGGAATTATCGATCTTTCACATAGCTCGGATAAAACTTTTTATGATGTTCTCGATATGGGTGTTTCACCAATTTTGTCCCATTCTGCAGTGAAAGAGCTTAAAAAATCCTCTCGGAATATCGATAGCAAAATGATATTTTCTCTTAGCGAAGCCAAAGGAGTAATAGGAGTAAATTTTTTCCCTGGATTTCTTTCAACAAAAAGTTACTCCGAAGTGGATTCATATGTATTAGTTGACCATATCGAGCATATTATTAATTTTGGAAGCATTGAACTCCCTGCTCTTGGTTCGGATTTCGATGGTATTAAGGCTTTACCCAAAGATATTCCTGATGCTTCAGGATTTTGGATCATTGCCGAGTCTTTGTCAAATAAAGGTTTTGACAATAATTCAATCTCAGGTATTATGGGTAAGAATTTTCTAAACTATTGGAGAAGGATACAAAAATGAAAAGTAAAAAGAGTATAAAACAAAGAGGTACTTCAGACAAGAAAAAAGCACCTCAGCAAGAAACTGAAACAAAAGAAGAATTTCATTTAACAAGACGATATGTTGCAAGTTATTGGATAACATTTGCAAGCTATATTGTGATATTCTTGGTTTTAATGATCTCCATAGGTTATGCATATAACTCACTTATTAACAACATTTGGCTGAAGAGACTTGGACTTGCAATCTTATTAGCTGGGTGGATAATTTGGTATATCGGTAGAAGAAAGTTAGGTCATGAATCTATCGATATAGACCCATTAGGTGAGATAGCATTGCTCTTATTTCATCTAGGAGCTAAAAGACATCCTAGATACAAGAAAAAACTTGTTAACAATGGAATTTACGCAATTACTAGACATCCTCAATATTGGGGCACAGTTCTTTTTTATATAGGAATCTCATTAGGTCTAACTTCTATACCTGGATTAATCGCGGCTTTGGTTGTTGTCTTGCCTACTCACATATACAGAAGCAAGGTTGAAGAAAAAATGATGCGTAAATCGTATGGCAAACCATATATAGAATATTTAAATTCAGTAAAGATATGATTACTCATATAGATCATACTGCTGATGATGGATTTGAGGTAATATCTGATTCTTCCGAGCATATGTTCCTCGAAGCGGGACATGAGATGTTGAATATGCTTTACTCCCCGAAAAAAGTTAAAAATCGAGAAGAGAGAACTATCGAGATAAATTCCCCTTTTTTCGATATGCTTTTTCACAACTTTCTTGCAGAATTGTTGCAAATAGCTCAATACGATAAATTCCTAATTAAGAAAATCGAGATTCTTAAACTGACTCAAAATGAAATGATCTTCAAAGTCTTCGGTGAGAACTACAATACAAAATGTCATGAATATCACATCGAGATCAAGGCTGTAACATATCATATGTTGGAGGCTGAAGAACAAAATGGCAAATGGTTTGGTAAAGTTATTTTTGACTTATAATGAAATATTAAACTGATATTCTCCTAAATTTTGGGAAATATTATATCATCTTGAGCATTCAATATTTCTAATCAGACCAACTCCTAAATCCTTGACATCAAAAAAAAAGAACTTACTTTTCAAGCCATGATTACCCAGAATGTCACATTTTTTGGAGCTTTTCTCGCAGGTTTTCTTTCATTTCTTTCGCCCTGTATTCTACCACTTATTCCTTCATATATTGCATTTATTTCTGGTGTTTCACTTTTAGACGCACAGCAGGGGAAAATCAAGATTTTATCATTAATACTTCCCGCAATCTTCTTCGTACTCGGCTTTTCTACAGTCTTTATAGGACTTGGAGCAGTTGCGTCTTCAATTGGAAATTTCCTTTTTTTAAAAAGCGATCTATTCGCCAAGATCGGTGGTGGAATAATAATAATCTTAAGCCTTATAACCGCAGGTGTAATAAATCTTCCCTTTCTAAAATACGAGCAGAAATTCCGATTCTCCAAGAGTCCCGTGGGTTTTCTTGGTGCTTTTTTAGTGGGTATAGTCTTCGCATTTGGTTGGTCGCCATGTGTTGGACCTATTTTAGCAGCAATACTTGCATTTGCATCTCAGCAAGATACTATTGGACAAGGAGTAAACCTTTTGATCGTATATTCCGCTGGACTTGCGATACCATTCCTCATTGTTCCGTTTATTCTTAACCCATTCATTAAAATTATGTCGAAAATGGGGAAATATCTCATT
Source organism: uncultured bacterium (assembly GCA_964562425.1). Classification (GTDB taxonomy): domain Bacteria; phylum UBP14; class UBA6098; order B30-G16; family B30-G16; genus JAUWMV01. Next base: position 5,331 of record CAZLTJ010000094.1, on the reverse strand, counting down.
ATTGTAGAAATAATTTCCGGAAAACTACTTCTCACTATGGGCATACTTCTCTCATTCGGTATACTGAAGGAATTTACTGGCACAATGGGTGGACTCTCGATTATTTCTATTTTAACGTTAATAATATTTATTTTAATAATTGTTACACAGATCATTCTTTTGGTGCGTTTCGTGAATAATAGATTTGCAAGAGGGATTTATGAATTCTCATGGAAAACACGTCTTCTCTCGATAATTAGTCTTTTTGTTGTAGATATTGTTGGTATTGGTCTTATATATTTCCTTGGTGTTATTATTCCAACCCCAGTAGAATATGTTATTATGGGTTAATTAAACCAACCTCAAAAAAATTATCGAAACAAATGCAAAATTTGTTTAATAATCGTTAATTTAATGATACTTGACATATCTCTAAAAACGAATAGGTTACCATAGTTATGGAAAAAGAAATAACATCAATTGGAGCATTTATTGCAGGTTTACTATCGTTTCTTTCTCCATGTGTTTTACCATTAATACCTTCTTATATTGCGTTTATTTCCGGCGTCTCATTACTTGATGCTCAGCAAGAGAAAGTAAATAAATTAGCTGTTTTCATTCCAGCCTTATTTTTTGTTTTAGGTTTTTCAACAGTATTTATCGTATTAGGAGCTACTGCATCTTCTTTAGGAAGCTTCATATCCCTTAAAACCGACCTTTTAGCAAAGATTGGTGGCGGAATCGTGATTTTTTTTGGTTTAATTACTGCTGGGATAATTAATATACCATTTCTTAAATATGAAAAAAGGTTCAGATTAACAAAAAGTCCCATTGGCTTTTTTGGTGCATTTATTGTTGGAATTATTTTCGCATTCGGATGGGCTCCTTGCGTAGGACCAATTCTCTATTCTATTTTAACAATTGCAGCGCAACAAGAAACAATTTTTGAAGGTACAAAACTTCTTGTTCTCTATTCTGCTGGTTTCGCAATACCATTTTTAATAGTTCCTTTTGGGATAGGATCATTTATTAAATTTATTACCAAAATGAAAAAGTATACTCAAGCTATGGAACTTATTGCCGGTAAACTCTTAGTTACAATGGGATTACTGCTTGCATTGGGAACTTTTAAGCATCTTGGAGAATCTCTGGAAATTATTTCATTGATGTCTGCTGGAATTTTTGTTACTATTTTGAGTATTGTAGGAACACAAGTTGGAATTCTGCTCGTATTTGTAAATTGGCTTAGCAAAAAAGGTGAATATAGTTTACCGTGGTCAGCAAGGCTTATGTTTTTTCTCGATCTTATGAGTATTTCAATGCTGACCGTTATTAATGCTTTAAAGGAAGCAATGATGTTGGAGGCATTCTGATGAGAATAATTTCCACAGAAAATGCACCCAAAGCAATCGGTCCGTATTCACAAGGAATAATCTCAGGTAATATGATATTTGTATCTGGCCAAATCGCTATCGATCCAGTTACTAATCAGTTTATTGGTGGTGATATCGTTATTCAGACTAAAAGGTCTCTATCAAATATCGATGCAATCTTAAGCAACGCAGGTTCTTCAAAGAATAAAATCTTAAAATGCAATGTTTATTTAACTGATTTAAACATGTTTAACGATTTCAATAATGTATATAGCGATTTTTTCGGGGAACATAAACCAGTTAGAGTCACCATTGAGGTTAGCAGATTACCAAAGAACGCTCTTGTGGAGATAACTGCAATTGCAGAACTGTAAATCCTTAATGAATTATAAATGCATAAAATTTGTGGGATTATTAAAAATTATACCCATCATCATATTAAAGGGATATAGATCCCTTATATCTCCTCTTTTCCCAGCATCCTGCAGGTATGAGCCAACATGTTCTCATTATGCTGAGGAAGCTTTTCGTAAGCACGGATTATTGTGGGGATTTTTTATGAGTTTATGGCGTTTATTAAGATGTAATCCGTTTAGCAAAGGTGGTTTTGATCCTATTCCAAAATCGGTTAAAGAGTGGCGGCAGAGTTTTTTAAGATCGAAGTCAAATGAGTGAAAATTATATCTATATTAAATTGGCTCGAGAATTTCTCTATACATTTCTTCGATATAAACATAACAACTAAACTAAATATCCTCGATACCTTCTACATAGCCAATTCTATCGTATGGGTTTATAACAGAGGTGGCGATGTTCTTCAGATGAGCAGAGGTCCTTTTGAAATATCTTGCAGCCAAAACCGCAATAACTTGCTCATGAGACTCAAATTTACTGGACGTTTCGTCTTTCTTTAGCATAGTTGAGATAATATTTTCGCATTCCTGAGAATTTTTAACATGCATTTGGATTACTTCTTTTGCTAATTCTACATCGCCATCATAGAAGCTTTTATATGTATCCTCAAACATCTTCATAATGTTTTCATTAAGCTCAACAAATTCGGAATAGCTTTCATGCCTCGTGATTTCATCACCATAAAGATATTTAAGCTCATGAAAATTTTTAGCATAATCACCAATCCTCTCAACATCGATAACAAGAGTTGTTAGAACCAATGCTGCAGTGACATCTCTTCCTTGCGATATGGCAAGGTGCTCGAGAACTTTCCTTCTAATACCGATCTCGAATTTGTTTATCTCCTTGTCTAAATCGTATATAGTTTGTCCGAGATCCTCCCCTCCCTTTAAAAGCGGTGAAACTGCGTAACCATAAAGTTTTTTGCAAAGGGAAAACATTGTTTGAAAGTCCTGCATGGCCTGTTTAAAAAGGTCATCTTTGCGCCAAAGTTTCATTAACTTTTTAAACATTTTATTTACTCCTCTACGACAAATATATTAGAATAATTGGTATAATAAAGAAAATTACTGCAATAAATACAAAACCAAGCCATCGTTTATTAAAAACCATTTTACCGAGCCATTTAGCTATTCCTAATGGTAAAGATCGTAATGGTTTAAAAGGATACCATAGAATCGCACCAGATATATTAAATAATAAATGGATAAAAGCTGTAGTTATGGCATACGGATTTTGAGTAACAAGCGCAGCAAGGATCGCAGTAACAGTTGTGCCAATGTTTGCTCCAAGTGTATAAGGTAAAACTTGCTCAACAGTTAAAAAACCTGCGCCTACTAACGGTACAATAAGAGAAGTTGATACTGAACTTGACTGAATAATAGCTGTAAATATTAACCCGATTGTCAAACTTCTCATTGGATTGGCAAAAAGATAACTATGGATTAAAACCTCGAATTTGCCGATTACTATTCTTTTCATGAGTTTAACAATTCTTGTAAGGGAAAGGAATAATAGTATTAATGCAATAACTATACCTACAATACCTGCTGTAAAATCATGACTGAAAAGCTCCAAAAGATAATTTTGGAGAAATTCCGCAACCGGTTTAACTGCCAATTTTAAAGGGCTTGTTACTGTAAATCCGCCGATATTGCTAAATATCTTCGCCAAAAAAAACGCTGTTTTTTCCATGTAATGAGTTAGAAGTTCAAGTGGCAGAAAAACCAATACGCAAAGTAAATTAAATACATCATGGATTGTTGCACCAGCGTACGCTCTTCTAAATTCAATGGGTCTATTTACATGAGCAAGGGATACAATTGCATTTGTAATTGTTGTGCCAATATTTGCTCCCATAACAATTGGAATAGCTCCTGGAACTGTTAGAGTTCCCGAGGCAACCATTCCAACAACGATTGACGTAGTTGCAGATGAGCTTTGAATTATGCTTGTTGTGAGTATTCCAATAAAAAGACCGATAAATGGATTTGCTGTTGTTTGGATGAGTTTCTCGGCAAAATCCTTCCCAAGAAATTTTAATGAGCCACCAAGTAGTGTTATACTAATCAAAAACAAATACAGGAACAATAGCAGCAACAACATTCGCAATAACCAGTTTCTACTGGACCTCGATAAGCTCTGCACCATAAATAATCCGAAACCTTTCGATTTACTTCTTTGGTAACTTTAGCAAAAACGTTGCGTATAAACCGTATGAGGAAACATCAGAAATATTTATCTTAAATCTTCCTTCAAGGTCAATTTTCTCATCGAGATTGTAACGGGTTCCCATATCAATGTGTAATTCAAGTCTATTTTGTTTTATATCTTGCTGCTCCCATGCTTCTGGATATTTTTCCCTATACATATTGTATCCTAAACCACCCCCCAAGAAAGGCGTAAATTCGTCATAGTCGATGCCTACTTTTGCAGTGAAATATAGGACCATATTTGATTTGTGCTTTGTTCCCCCAATCTCAGGTTTCCCTCCATTCCAAAATTCAAATCCTGCATCCAATGTTACAGATTCTCCAAATTTAAGAAAATCTAACCAAATTCCAAAACCGGGTGTTATTCCATATTTAGCCTCAAGAAAGAGCAATCCGAGTTTGCCACCAACCGCAGTTACTCCGAATTGAACATCGATTTCCTTTTCAGTTTCATATTCTTCCTGCCCGAAAGCAATAATAAAAATTGCCAAAATAAGCAACCATGATAATTTCCTCATGATCTCCTCCTTATCGAAATACTATATTTGACCCAAATTGTTTGTTAATTACGGTTTGATTAATTTCGTAAAATAATATTAAATCAGCTTTTTCAGATTTTGCAACATTAATTATGCTATCCCCTAATAATATAGCTGCTGTGGAAATAACATCAGCATCGAATGCTTTCTTGCATACAACTGTAGCTCCGATTGCCTTGTCCGAGGGATAACCAGTTTTTGGGTCAAATATTTGATGATACCTTTTACCATTTACAATTATAAACCTTTCATAATCCCCAGCAGATGCACAACTTTGTCCAGATGGTAATTCAAATACTTTAACAATACCTTTACCTCTTGGATTTGTAATGCCTATTTTAAACGTTTTATTATCCCGGCGCCATCCTTTAATATTTCGTCCTGCATCGATTAAAAATCCAGCAATATCCATGTTCCCTTTTACGCAAGGTAAAATTTCATCATAAATTATATCAACGACCCAACCTTTAGCATAAGCAGAAAGGTTTACCTCAGGATTACCGTGCTTAACAATACCTGTATCCGAAATAAATTCTATATATGAGTTATTGATATCTGATATTGCTTTATCAATAAGGTCTTTCGACGGAATATAATCACCTTTTAAGCCAATTCCCCATAACGAAACCAGAGGACCAATTAGCGGTGTAAGTTTGCCATCTGTACTATCATTCCAAAATAGGGATTTAGTTAATATCTTTGAAAGGTCTGAATAAATATATACAGTATCCAATAGCGTATGATTAACTTTATAAATTACCGAATTAGTATCGTAAACATCTAACAAGGAATCCCAATAGGTATAAATATTTT
>CAZLTJ010000093.1:0-7951 GCA_964562425.1 uncultured bacterium | reverse complement strand
GAGCATAATGCAGTCTGCAATTGCATTTAACCGAGTCGATCCAAGCGTTGGGAACTCGGCTCAGATCTGTGCATGAGTGATCGATGATAATCGGGTCGGCATAAAGGTAAAAAGCGAATAAAACAAATAATAAATAACGCATGATTCGCCTCTTTTACTTTATCCAAATGATTTTTTTTGTTCTCAATCCATCAGAAATCAAGTATATACCTTGAGGATATTTATTGATGTCAATTATTTTACCAGAATTCAATTCATGACCTGTAATGTCAAATAATCTAAGAAAATACTCTGATTTGACAATGCCACCTGAAAAAGTATAGAATGCCGTTTCATTTTCTGTTTTAGCGGTAAGCTTTGAACTCCCTTCATATTGCCCCTGCGGAAGTTTTCCATAAGTTCTGAAGTACCATACTCTATCATGACCAGAATTAGGAGTATCCGCAACAGCGTCATCGAATTTGAGGGTCAGTACCTCGCCTGAATCAAGACTAACATACGATACATCTAATGCCAACAAAGAATCGAGCACATTGTTTTGGTTGTTATCCAAGGCAATTTGAAGCTGACAGTCGGTGTTAGTATAATTGACAGATGGGGCATTATGTGGAGAAACTGCAATTTGATCCAAGACAATTCCATGATTCCAATATAACCTCACAGTGACAGTGTCGTTTGGGTTGTTAGGGTCGTTTGATGGAACCAAACCACAGGCTGGTGAGTTCTCGATGCGACCATGGACAGTTGTTACAGTGGTCCACTGCTGGGTCGGAGTGAAATAGTGCTTTAGTGTGGCTTTCGCAAAGCTATTGTCCTCATAAATAGCCGGTGGTCGATCGAAAATGACATATCCACCATTCGGGTCACCAGAACCTAACAGCCATGACCCCAGAATTTTAAACTCTACATATCCAGAATCGTCGGAAACGAAAACCCAGTTGTCCCTATCCATGAGCATGTCTGTAATAGTATCGCCATCATCGGTGACAGCATAAAGGACATTTTTAAGAGAATCCTCGTAGAAAATTGCAATATTACCGTTATTTATAGCAGCAATTCCAAAATCTTGGTAATCGATAGCTCTAAGTTCAAACTTGTTATAATAGTCGAAATCTGTGAAAGCTACAACCTCGATATCGAAAGTTGAATCGGATTTAGGATTAGGAATCGGAATTAGATAAGTGCTGAAAATACCGTCCCAGCCGTCCCAATCCTCGTCCTCGGGTATTTGTGGTGCAACATTCATAAGATAGAAATCCGCGTCATCAATACCTATTCTAATGGCAATTAATGGTTTGAGAGGGTTACAGTACCTTATACGATAGGAACCAGCAGAAATATAAAAAGAGTCATCACCTGATAAATATCTTATCCCTTTCAAATTGCCGGATTGATTTACTAAGAGAGAAAGACCGTAAAAACCAATATTAGTATGAGTTTTAAATGAATCGAGTCCTGTAAGCTTAAAGTTCCACAAAGAAGCCCAATTTTCTTTCTCGTAAATGATACTTTTCTTCATTCGGGTTTTTATTGGACTTTCAGAGTAAAAAAATGCAGAAAAATCTGAATCCGGATCGAATGCAGGTGTTAAGAATGGCAATGTAACATCATATTTATCATAATAGATATTTGCTGCGGATGTATAACCAAATTCTATTGTAAATGTATCGGATGGAAGAATGAAATTCAAGCTTGAGAAACCAGAAAAATCCTCAGGTTCGGAAAAAGTCTTTGAACTGTCGGCTGGGCAATTAAGCCCAAATGAAATCTCGTCTGTTGTAAACATCCAATGTCCTGCGAATGGATAAAAATTCTGACTTTCGTAATAGAGTTTATCCTCGGTGTCGAAAATATAAAAAGGCTGAATTATTTTGCTTGCAGCGGAATCGCTCATAACCAAGTCGTCTGTGACTCTCAGGCACTCCACACTTCCTGTTAAATTCCAACCAAGCTCAGAAGAATCGGTGTAATTACTTGCGAAATTCGAGGAAAATGTCAAGGTTGTATCTTTTTTGCAATAAATTAAGAAACCATCCTTTGGCGCAACTGTATCGTTTTTAGCATTCTTAAACTGGAACATCCAATCTGTCCTGTCTGGATCGAATTTTATTATGTTCCAGAAAGTGTCGTCTTCGTCGATCTTAATGATGCTGTCTGGTGCGATGGATGTGGGGAAAATAGTGCGGATAGTAACATTAGTATCTAATGGCAGCGAGATCATATTCCAACCGGTTTTAAGTACCAAAGTTTTAAAATTTGGGTGGATTTCTACCGATGAGACTGAAAATTTATTAAGGCATATTGTAAATGTGGAATCACCTGACCTTATATATGTAGTGTCTTTGGAAATAATTGGATAGACCATTCTACCGTCAGGAGAATAGTAATTTAAATTCTTAATTATACTATCGCAAGAATCGCAACTACCGCAATCTCCACACGGAACAGAATAGTATGGAATCCAAGCACTTGCTGGTCCTTTAAGGTATGCACCACCGAATGTAGAGGGTGCTTGAAATTTTCGATCCTCGACATTTTTACAAAGAGTGTGATTTAAATAAATGCTCCAGATACTATCATCAACCATAACTGTTCGTATTTTCACTGTGTCTTTATATTGTAATGGTACGAGATCAAATATATCGATTGCAATACATTTCTCTGAATCTAATGATCTATTTGTAACTAATATCTTACAATTACCACTATCATCAATTGAAGCTATTGCGTCAAAGTATGATAAATTAGAATCTGGAAGGAAAACTTCACGAGTATCAGCACAGCTATTCGATAAAGTCTTTAAACCCTCATAATCCCATGTTGAATCACTTATTGCAGTAAGTTCACTATTAATAATCTTATTACCTAAATGACTTTTATAGAGATGAAAAACATGAGCAACGGCAGAGCGATAAATAGAATCGATACTATCGCATTGGAAAAAAAACTTCCATTCAGCATCTTTAGGTTGTCCATAAAGCATACCAACATCACCATTAGTAATACCATGATTCCTTGCCATTTCTAACTTTGGGTAAGAAGGATTTGGTGAGACCATCTGTTTAATGAACCAGTTTAAATAACTTGAAGATCCTATACCGCAAAGCATCGAACGGCTGAATGCAAAAGTCCATTCCACAGCTCCTATTTTATAATCTGGATTGACAGAAAAACTATCAGCCAAGTATTCTTGCATTATAGTATGTTTTCGTTTAGCTCTCCAAATACTGGCGCCTTTGGGGTAAAGATATTTATACAAAGTATCGTCGCTAACTGAACAACATGTATCTTTTAGAAAATTTTTCAAAGAGTCTGTGGAATACACTAAATCCCAAGGAAGAGTTTGTGCATATGTATGAGTTGCACCGTAATCTACGTAACCCGAATCTGCCATATTTGTTGCACCATACCGAAATAAATAATAAATTAGTTCGTGACTTTGCATATAAATGTATGTTGTATCATAACCATCATGTTTTTCTAAAGTATCAAGAGATGAATATAAATTGTCTTTCTCAATTACCGAACCCATACCAAAGTAATGACCTAATTTTATCTTATCTCTCACGCCAAAATCCTCGAGACAATTTGAGAATGCACGAACTCGTCTCATCATTGCATGTCCCTGAGCTCTAATCCTTACTTCTTTCCTTCTTCGAAAATCATCTCCCCAATCGTCGAGGTCGGGTATTTCGCTTGTGTCGGGATAATAGGGACTCCATCTAAGGGAATCGGGACCCGAGTCTATTGTGTCTCCAGTATGAGTATCAATGACAGCCCATGGGTCGCACAGCAATTCAGAATAACCGGGGAGGTCGCCAGAATCCGGATTCCAACCTCCTGCCCAGAAAATATTTTCCCAGTCGTTCCCAAGCGTTATGTGCCAATCAGAGAATGTGAACGAGTCCACACTATCGACGTTTTTTCGGAAACTCGCATATACTCCTGTATCAGAAAACAAATACTCGATAAGGTCTCTGGCATAGTCGTAAAAATGAGGACTAATAGTATCAGAAGTGTCGCAATCCTTAAAATAGATATCCATTATGCCGAAGATTACAAGTTCAGGACTTGCCCCAATAGAATCTATACACTCCAATATATGCGCCAGAGTCCTGTCTGTGGGATAGTGTGAGGGTAATATGAGGGAATCAGAGCTTGCGGGGTCGTGCCAGATCCATCTGCGGGAGTAAATGTATTTTGTGGAGTAGGCGGAATCTATTATTGCTTGTTGTTCACTGGTTATCGAGTCTCCATATACCAACAGCAGCGTATCGAATGTAGATGTATCTGGATCGTATATCTCGATTGCAAGCAGTAAGCTATCTCTTAATGTCCAGTCTGCAGAAGTCTCTCTAACCGCTTCGGTAGGTCCAAGCCAACCTCGCCAATCATGACTTCTGTAAGCCCATTGAGTATCGTATGCAACATATTTAAGAAATTCTATATTTCCCTTATCCCATCCGAGATCCAAAAAGAATCTCATGCCGCTAATCCCCGACTCTTTGACTATTCTAGTGTATTGCGTGTCTGGTGCATCGAGAACAGTGCTCCAGTAACCATCGAGTAGATTTAGTCGGGTTAAATAATCCTCTTGTCCTCTAATGGCTGCCCTAAGAGCCCAACCAACGTCCACGCCGAAAGCATTTACTGGTTTATTTCCAAGAACATTGTTGGTGTATACTTTAAGGGTATCTACTGCAAATGCTGAAATAAACAGGGATATTAGAACAGTCAATATTATAAATTTTTTCATTATTATACCCTCCTAACTCATAATAAGAATTTTTTTGCTTATTATTTTGTTACCAGTATCGACTCGAAGAAGATAAAGACCGGGAGATAGATCCGTTGTGTCGATTACATTAGATTTTATGTCGAGGATTTTGCGACCCGAGATATCAAAAAGTTCGGCGTTTTTGAAACTGTTTGCAATAGCAATTCTTGTTCCTGCAAAAGATGGATTGGGAAAGATTTTGAATTCGGGGATCGGTAGAATGTTGTAACCTTGCTGTCCAATCCCTAATGAATCATCAATTTCAAAAATTCGCAATACATCTCTAAATATATTCACAGTATAAATGAAACTACTGTCCACACAAAAAGGACCTGCACCACATATGTTAGATATTGCCAATGTATCGATGTTTGGGAGATCGTCAACATTTAAAACCCATAATTTACCGTTGTTTATATATAAAAGACTGTCTTCCCAATACAAATCTTCGACAGTAAAAGCAATTGGTAATTTAGCATTAGGTTTTGCATCATAGTTGCCGTCCTCAACTGAATCTATGGACACGAAATAAATATAACGACCGGTTCCAACTGCCACCATGTCATACTCCTCGCTAATAGCGAGTGCATATGCGGGTTCGCCGTTGTAGTCGCCTCGCCAGCAACCGAGAATGTGAACGGTACAAGGTGGGGATGCTGGATAGACATCACGAACAAGACTAAAATATGGTGCAGGTTCATAGGTAAATGGGTCTATGGCATTCGCAATCCAACCACCCCATGCACAATAATTTGATGATCCTTTATAGAAGGTAATGGCTCTATCACTAGGATTGCCATCAGGTGGCTTCATAGGATTGTGTGTTATGCGATGTACCGACCAAATGAAAGGTGAATCCGGATCGGAAACTTCAAATACAGAACCGCCTATAATTCGACCATTAACTTTAGTTGAAAAATAAAATGAAGCTACACTATCAATAATGGCACCTCTTTGAATGCTGGGTGGATTGCCATCGGTAAGCCTTAGTATTCTGAAATACTCTCCGCCATGAATTGGGTCTCTTGCATATCCCATGTATAGATAACCGCTATCGGAGTCCACTTCGAACCATCGAATGTAGGCAGGATAATCAGTAAATGCCGTGTCTGTGTAAGTTAGTGCGGTGTAAGGCGAATCGGGGTCGCCGACATCGATAAACCAAAGGGAATCACCAGCAGGTTCTGCAGAGGCGCCTTTTCCAGTACATGCCATTATGATGTAATCGTATATTTTGTGTATTACGATAGGATCTCCAACGAGATCGTCCGTGGGGCATTCCCATGTTCCGCGAAGCCGCATATTAAGGCTGTCCGGCTGCGAGAACGCAAGAGAAAACAGAAACAACAGAAAGAGAAGGACAGACAGGGCGGCTTTAAATGAATTGGTACTAAACATTATACCCTCCCGGTGTTAAATTGTGTTTCAAATTTCACAAATTTCTAAAAAATGCTTTAAACAATAATATATCTAAAATTTATGGAATAATCAAGAGTAAAGTAAATAATTTGGTGAGTTACCTCATAATAAGAATTTTTTTGCTTATTATTTTGTTACCAATATTGACACGAAGAAGATAAATACCAGCAGATAGATTGGATGTGTCGATTACATTAGATTTTATGTCGAGGATTTTGCGACCCGAGATATCAAAAAGTTCGGCGTTTTTGAAACTGTTTGCAATGGCAATTCTTGTTCCTGCAAAAGAGGGATTGGGAAAGATTTTGAATTCAGGGATCGGTAGAATGTTGTAACCTTGCTGTCCAATTCCTAATGAATCTTCAATTTCGTAAATTCGAAAGGTTCCATAAATGTTTGCTGCATAAATGAAACTACTATCAATACAGAAAACACTTGCTCCACATAGGTTAGAAATTGCCAATGTATCGATGTTTGGAAGGTCGTTAACATTTAATAACCACATTCTAGCATTGCTGACATACAAAAGGCTATCTTCCCAATATAAATCCCATACACTAGAACTTGGCCATATGGCATTCGGTTTAGCATCATAGTTGCCGTCCTCAACGGAATCTATAGACACAAAATGAACATTCCATGCGGTTCCAACTGCCACCATGTCATACTCCTCGCTAATAGCGAGTGCTTCTGCGTCATCCCCGTTGTAGTCACCTCGCCAGCAACCGAGAACATGCGAAGTACAAGGGGAAGAGGCAGGGAAGACAAACTTGTAAAGAGCAAAATATGGTGCAGGTTCGTAAAATGTGTCTGGGAGACCATATCCAATCCAACCTGCATGACCTGCATAGTTCTCTGTACCATACTTATCATTCCAAACTCTATAGCTTGATGAACCATCTGGTGGTTTTGAAGGATTGTGAATAATTTGATAAACATCCCAAATGAGAGGTGAATCCGGATTTGAAATGTTAAAACAATCACCACCCCAAACATATCCATTATTAATCGATGAAAAAGACCAATGATTTACACTATCAATAATGGCACCTCTTTGAATGCTGGGTGGATTGCCATCGGTAAGCCTTAGTATTCTGAAATACTCTCCGCCATGAATTGGGTCTCTTGCATATCCCATGTATAGATAACCGCTATCGGAGTCCACTTCGAACCATCGAATGTAGGCAGGATAATCAGTAAATGCCGTGTCTGTGTAAGTTAGTGCGGTGTAAGGCGAATCGGGGTCGCCGACATCGATAAACCAAAGGGAATCACCAGCAGGTTCTGCAGAGGCGCCTTTTCCAGTACATGCCATTATGATGTAATCGTATATTTTGTGTATTACGATAGGATCTCCAACGAGATCGTCCGTGGGGCATTCCCATGTTCCGCGAAGCCGCATATTAAGGCTGTCCGGCTGCGAGAACGCAAGAGAAAACAGAAACAACAGAAAGAGAAGGACAGACAGGGCGGCTTTAAATGAATTGGTACTAAACATTATACCCTCCCGGTGTTAAATTGTGTTTCAAATTTCACAAATTTCTAAAAAATGCTTTAAACAATAATATATCTAAAATTTATGGAATAATCAAGAGTAAAGTAAATAATTTGGTGAGTTACCTCATAATAAGAATTTTTTTGCTTATTATTTTGTTACCAATATTGACACGAAGAAGATAAATACCAGCAGATAGATTGGATGTGTCGATTACATTAGATTTTATGTCGAGGATTTTGCGACCCGAGATATCAAAA
>CAZLTJ010000092.1:0-8004 GCA_964562425.1 uncultured bacterium | reverse complement strand
GCGCTGGAGTCAGCACAGGTAGAAAAATAAATAATAAGAGAAGATTTTTTATTCTTAATATATTTGACATACTCTCATACCTTCTGTGTTATTAAAAGATCTTTATTCCTAAGTCTCATCATAGATTTAGCTAGGGATCCCCCTAAAAACATTATTACAAAAGTATAAAAAACCCATAAAAAGGTTGCCAGCAAAGTGCTAATTCCGCCATACAATTCGTCATATCTGACAATATACCTAACATAAAATGTGAAAACTCTTTTAGCAATCTCCCACATTATACCAGCAAATAATCCTGATAAAAGAGCGTATTTCCAAGGTACACTACACCAGGGAACTACTTTATACAAAATCCCAAAAAAGAACGAAATTAACATAAACGGCACCAATAATATGAATAATTCCCAAAATGTATTTAAACCAGTCGGGGAGACACCAAGAACTGTTATCCCATAATCGGTGATTATCATAGCTCCCCATGTGACAAATGCTGAACCAAAAAACGATAAATATGTTATAAACATCGTTAAATAGGCTACAAATACTTTTCTTAAAATGTGACGTCCTTTTTCTACATCGAAAATTCTATTCAACGCAGATTCGATTGATAGAAAAACTGTCCCAGAGAAAATAATAAATAATATTAAACTTAGGAATGTTGCTGTCTCTGCCCTGCTAACAAGAGTTTGTGCTAAGGAGTTTATACCAATTGCACCATCAGGAAATAACCCTTGAAGATTCATAAAATTAAGCAGTAATGACGCTGCTTTCTGCGGTGAACCAACAATTAATCCTGCAATCGAAAATCCAAGCATTATCATTGACACACCAGACATGATGGCATAAAACGAAGTTGCAGCGGATAATATAACACCGTTATGGTGATAAAAGTTTATCCACATATTACGGAAATGCAACCAAAATCCTTTTACAATTAATACATCTTTATTTACCGCACCATTTTTTTTCATATTGATTCAAATTAACAAAATCTACAGAGATTTCAACTTTTTACTTCTCTCAGGAATGCACCAAAACAGCCAGAATAAAACAATCGCAACAGAAAGCGGATAGTAAAATATTTCCTCATAATTGCTAAATGAAAAAGTCTCAAGTTCTTTTTTACCCATTTTATCAATATTAGCAAAAATCTCTTTGAGCTCACTTCTGCCAGAGCTCGTTGAAAAGTAATCTGCAGCCGTAAGTTCACTTATTTTTGCCAGAGTTTCCTCATCCAATTTCGATGTAACAATAGCACCAGTTTCTGGATCCTTCTTATAACCTATGATATTACTCCTTTCATCCTTAATAGGTATAGGATCACCTGTCGGTGTGCCCACCCCAATCGTGAATATTTTTACACCGGTTTTAGCAATCTCACGGGCAACTGAAACTGGATCCCCAGATGCTGTCTGCTCACCATCAGTGATGAGTACTATAGCCTTATACCTGGGTTTATCATCCACGAAAGCTTTTATTGATATTTGAAGAGCTTTCCCTAAATCCGTTCCGGGTTCTTCAATTGTATTTTCATCCACTGCATTTAGAAACATAAGATAAGCATCAAAATCCATAGTTAAAGGACACATTACAAAGGCATCTCCTGCAAACGGAACGAGAGCAAATCTATCATCTGATCGTCTTCTAATAAATTCCCGGATTTCATTCTTAGCATTGGAAAGACGATTGGGTTTCAGATCTTCAGCTAACATGGATTTGGAGACATCGAGTGCAAAAACAATATCGATTCCCTGTCTTTTAACCTTCTCCAATTTAGTTCCGATTTGCGGTCGCATAATAGCAAATACCAGAAAAATATACCCAATAACAAAAAGAATTCTTCTCCATACTCTCGCTGCAGGATTGAAAAACAGAAGCATATTCTTTATAAACTCACGTTCACCAATTTTATTAAGGGATCTCTTTCTAAAAGTGTCAGCAAATATATATAATAGTATTATTGCAGGAACTCCAATTAACAGTATTGAATAATGTTGATTTGCAAACCTAATCATGGCAGCGACCTCACAATAAAATTCTCAAGCAAAATGTATAGTAACAGCAGAATTAAACCGAGAAATACTGGTAAATAGTAAAGCTCTGCATGACGTCTAAATTTTTTAACCTCAATTTTAGTCTTTTCAAGCTTGTTTATTTCATTATAAATAGCTCTCATACGTTCTTCATCATTTGCACGAAAATATTTACCGTTAGCTTCAGCTGCTATTTTTCTCAACGTTTCTTCATCGATTTCTACATCCATTGGAATCAGCCTTGTTCCACCGAATGGAGTCTGAACCGGATATAGTGCTTTTCCCCTTTTACCAATTCCTATTGTGTATATTTTAATATCTAAAGCAGCTGCAGCTTGAGCTGCAGTTATTGGATCTATTTTTCCTGTATTGTTCCGTCCGTCGGTCAAAAGAATTACAACCTTACTTTTAGCCTCGCTTTTTCTGAGACGATTGGAAGCAGTAATTATTGCATCTCCAATAGCGGTTCCATCTTCGATCATACCAATTTCAACATTCTTAAGCAATTCGATCACAATATTGTGATCGATAGTAAGGGGACATTGTGGAAAAGCCTTAGAAGCAAAAACTACAACTCCTATTCTATCATCAGGACGACCCATAATAAAATTCTCAGCCTCCAGTTTTGCTGCTTCAATTCTATCTTTGGGTTTGAAATCCATAGCTCTCATGGATGATGAAATATCTAATGTGATTGTGATATCTATGCCCTCAGTGAAAACCTTTTCTACTTCTGTGCTAGATTGAGGTCTTGAAACTCCAATAGAAAACATAATAATCGTTATTGCCAAAATATGAGGCATAAACCGCCATAATACAACTCTTACCGATCTAGAAGCCTTAACAAAACGTCTGGTAACCGGAAAAATCATTGCAGAACGCCTAAAACGACTAATAAACCAATAACCTATAGGAATTAGAAGTAACAGTAAAAAACCCCAAGGATTTTCAAAGCTAATCCTTCCAGAAAAAATGTCTCCTATAACATCCATATCAATTCCTCTGTAGTTTATCAATAGGTTCAACAGAAGATTGCGACTTCTCTTCAATTCCTTCTTTAGATTCTTCTTCTGCTTTTGGTTTCGGTATCGTCTTTTCTATAAGATCCTTTACTGCTGCCGCATCGAGCCTTGCGTATTTATACTCCGGTAAAAATTTCGCAAACTTAACCAAATCCGCTCGCTTTAATAGTTCTTTTGTCTTGCTGGTGAACCATTCCCATTCTAACGATTCAATATCTGGTTTTGTTTGTTTAAGATTATCCATTAACTCAGTAGTGGAAAGTTCAAGTGCTGCAATGTGAAAGCGTTTCTCGATATACCATCGTAAAATGTCGGTTAATCTATCAAAATACTCCTTAAACTCATTGTTCTCTAAAAGATCTGAATTCAAAAGAGTATCGAGCATTTCCAGTGCTTCTTCCCACGGTGGACGTTTAGGAGAAATAAATGACAAAATACTTAATCCTCTGGATTTAAGACCCCAAAGCCAGATTGCCGCGATTACAACTGCACCGATTAGAAAACCAATAAGAAATAGCTTAAGCAGTTTTTCCCAAGGGAACGGGAGAGCAATCGGTTGCTTGACATCCTTAATTAAAAGCGAATCAACAGCTTCCGGAGGAACCAGTTCAATGAATTTGATTGTAATAGGCTGAGTTAAAAGTGTATCTGCAATACCCGATTTTGAAACTGCAACCGCCACAGCAGGTGGAATGATGGCATCGTTAGGATGATATAGTGCTATTGTAAGGTTAAATTTCTGAGTTTTTATGCCGTTATCGGTTTCAATAGAATCTACTGATGCACTCAATATATCGAATTGACCAAGTTGTCTATCTCCGGAAAGCATAAGACCAGCTTGCATCGTATCAGGATAGGATAGTTCAACGGTATAAACAATAGGATCGCCAATTTTTACAAATGTTGGCTTTGCTGTAGTTGTGATGCAAACATCACCAAAGACTAACATTGAAACAATTAGGCTTACTGTCAACCCCGCAATATTTCTCATAGATGTTACCTAAATTTAAGAGCTCTTCTTCGAAAAAATTTCTCAAGAGCTTTAATATAATCTTCATCCGTTCGAACGTAAATAGAATCGAGACCAATAGAAGTAAAAAGTTTTTGCTGGTTGAAATAATCCTTTTTTGCTTCAGCCTTAAAAAGTCGTGTCATATTGGGGTCGGACGTGTCTGCGGCAAGAAATTGACCGGTTTCAGAGTCCTCAAAAACGATTACACCGGCACTATCGATCCCCCATTCTGCGGGATCGGATATAACAATGGGGATCAGATCATGTTTTTTTGCCATGAGCGAAAGAGGACGCCTCAATTCACCATCCAGAAAATCGGATATAAGGAATACGATTGCGGAGCGTTTAATAATTCTCTGAAGGTATTGAAGCGCCTCTCCAATGTCGGTTCGCTCATGTGCAGGTTCGAAGGCAAGGAGCTCTCTAATTATTCGCAAAATATGCTGCTTGCCTTTTTTGGGGGGTACAAATTTTTCAACCTGATCGGTAAACATAAGCAAACCGACCAGGTCATCGTTCTCTATTGCCGAGAAAGCCAATAGGGCTGCTATTTGAACTGCTAGTTCTCTTTTCAAATCATTTCTCGTGCCGAATGCTGAAGAGCGACTCATATCCGCTACGATAAGAACTGTTAGTTCTCGCTCTTCCTCGAATTGTTTGACATATGCTCTGCCCATTCTGGCAGTAACGTTCCAATCTATACTTCGGACATCATCTCCAGGTTCGTATTCTCTCACTTCACTAAAGTCCATCCCACGCCCTTTGAATACGGAATGGTATTCCCCGGAGAAGATGTCCTGGACAACTTTGCGGGTTTTTATATCTATTCTTCTAACCGTTTGGAGGATATCCCGCAATCTCTCTTCTTTGCTTTCTTTCTTTTTTATCTTAAGTAGCTTCATGCCTAAAGTAATTGCAATTAGCGTGCCAAAACCAAAATTTTACTTATATGTTGCTCTATCATGTTGATTAATATAATGTTAAGAAATAGATTCAAAAAGATAGTAGTTATTAGCAGACAATTTGATTTAGCTTGGAATGTCAATATGGCACACCAAAAATATTAGGATGTCAATTCTGATGTGGAAGTATGCATAATTCATTTGCATTACACGTTTACAGAGTTTGAAAATAAATCAGAATTTAGATATGAAGTCGAACACCAATTTGACTCATAACCTCGTCTGCAATTCTTTCAACTTGTCTTATATCATTTATCATACTTTGAGTTTCTCTTAAGATTCTCTGCTTAAACTCATTCCCCCATTGTTCATATTCAACTAAGACCTTTTTTAAAATAATGGGATCCTCAGGAACCCATACAATGTATATCGCAGGTCTTTGAGAATAAAAGGCATACTTCGCTAAATCAAGATTATCATATTGGTATTTGTGCGAACCTTCATATAGATAGACAAACATTCCTTTATCGATGATGCCTTTAACAATACGAGGTGGTATTTCAAGAGTTCTTCTCTTATAATCTAAGGGCAAAAAATCCACTGGAAATGGTCTAACCATTTCTTGAAATTCTTTGACAAGATCTCTAATAATTTTATCGATGGATTGTTTCTTTCTGGCTTTTTTTCTGTTTTTTCTTGCCTTTGGCAATTCAAGCCTTTCATGGACAAGCTCTGTAAGTCCGTCATATATTCTTTGTAACCATTTTTCAGGATCGAGTCCAAGAGCTTTTAGAATAGCGGAATCGAATTCTCGTCGGTCTTTACGCTTGACTTCTTGGAAAATGGGTAAGATAATTCTTTTATTCAACTTACTGAATATTTCTATGATATTTGTATTTTGACACCTTTGAGGTATGACAAGGTAGTTATTTAAATCTACTACATTAGCAAATATAGCGCCATCTCCAAGGTTTACATGACCGATATCAGCCTCTATCTGTAAAAAGACAATAGCAGAATTAAGATGTAAAGCTAAGCTTGAAGTACCTATTGTTTTATCTCTAACTAAATAAAAACGTTTATCTACATATATTGGTTTTTTTGAAAAGGGTGTAGAATACTTATTAGCATTTGCAACTACCCAAAATATTCTAGTCTGTATATTCGGTAAGTACCACCAATATTTCCTACCTTTAACACTTGGTACCTTTGGCCATGGGACACCAGCTTTCGTCGCACCTTTTTCACCCACTTTCTCAATGTATCTCAATGCTCCGAAATGACGTGATTTTCTGAGCACGTCCTTACTTTTGTTACAGAGGAAAAGCCTATACTTGAGCTTGGATGGATCGACTACTAAACCATCAATTTCTTTTGGAGATTTCACAACTGGAACAAGGTATTCTTCTTCAATTCTATATAACTTGGCTTTTTCTGGTGTTAAATAGAAAAACTCATTGATACCAGTTGTATAACCTCTTCTAACTTCAGCAACATCAGACAACGGCACCAACTTATCTACAATAGCTTCCATTAGCTCGAAGTAAACATCCGGAGCACGTAAGTATTTTCCCCATTTATCGGTTTTATTGCTTTTTCTAAGTTGCTCTCTAAGATGTCCCTGTTTCACCGATCGAATTCTTAAATCCCCATTTTCATTGGAAAAAAGGTCCTTTGATATTTCATCTCCCAAAACATCACTATCCTCGATTATCCCAATTATTTTGTCTACGTTAAGGTGGCGTCTTTGGTGTTCAATTGTGATATCTTCAGGGAAAAGCTCCTGTAGTTTCCTTTTCACTTTGACAAATCGGACTATGTGCTCATCTCTTTCTTTCGCATTATCGCACCTTTCAAGAACTGTTACAACTGTATTCACTGCCACATCCTCGAACCAGGGTTCGCAACGACTTTCAATAATTGCGATTATCTTAAACTTTGCTGTGAAGAATTTTTGAAGCTCAAAACCGTAAGCCACATCCAACCAGGAATTAGATGTAAGAAACGCCATTCTGCCGTCTGGTTTCAAGAACCTTGCAGTATGGAAAAACATATATGCATAAATATCAGCCTGTCCAGATAGTTTGAAATCGACTTCCTCGAATAAACTTCCATTATTCTCAGGTTTTGCACCTTCAGCAATCCAATGGTCATAATCTTTCTTCTGTTGAGATGTCATTTTGAATGCATCGGGATATTCAGCCAGCCATTCTCGTGCGATTGTTTTTTCCAGCTTCCTCTTATATCCTTTCTCTACTTTCTCGATAAGCTCCTGTCGAATATAAGGGAAATTTCCCATCATTCCGTCAAAACGGGGAATCTGGATGTTAATTTTCCATTCTGGATCGAGTCCTTTCCTGGGATGAGGGAATGTAACATTTTGACCGGGTTCAATGTCAAAGAAGTCTTTCGACAGTATACGTGGGTAATTATTTTGGTCCTCAAGTTTTCTTACGAATAGATTTATAGCAGCAAGTTCTGCAGGGAAAGCAGCAATATCGTTTCCCCATATCTTCTCAATTAATTTATGATGGTCTTTTACACCGAAATTCCAATTGTAACGATTGTATGCACGAACCAAAAATGTTCCTGTACCACACGTTGGATCAAAGATATCGTCGTTTTTACTACGAACAGTGAAACCATTAATGAAATCAACAAGGTTTACATTAGTGAAGTATTGTCCTGTGGAATGCCTTTCATCTTCTGGAATTAGCTTTTCGAAAACTGCCCCAATAACATCGACCGACATTCCGGCAAAGTTATAATATTTTAATACTTCTAACAGAGATTGAAGTGTTTCTGCAGCTTCGATGCTCCAAGGTATCTCATCAGTTAGATCGCTTTCATAAATAGCTTGAAAGTCTATTCGTCTTATTTTATCAAATGCCCTTTGTAATATGCTTTGAGCGTTCTTGAGGTCTTCCTCCTCTAAAATCAGGTCGGGTAATTCACCCGCTTGTCGCTTAAAAGCAAAATAAAACAGTATCTTGCCAAGTATTCTATAGATTATCTGTTTTGCTGGATTCCTAAAG
>CAZLTJ010000091.1:0-8005 GCA_964562425.1 uncultured bacterium | reverse complement strand
TAGATCCCGGGGTTACTGGTGGTGTGACGGTTTTAGATGGAGATTCTGTAACAAATGAAAAGGATTTCAAACTAGCCCTTAACTCAGAATCTGTTACCACTGAACTTTTGCCATAACTGGAAAGAATATTAGATAAAATCGCTTTTTCACCAGGATAATCTGGAACTGGATACGAATCGTCGAGCTTTATAAGCTTCTCTTCGAGACTTAGAATAGTTCCTTTGGATTCGAAAAGATGTTTAGTAGGTATTACTACATCTGAAATTTGCGTAATTGTTGTATGCAATGTGGCTGTGACTATTTTAAAAGGAATTCTTGAAACAGATTCTGCAATTTTTGGAAAAGTCTCAATTGGATCGCAACCAAAACAAATGAGATTCTCTATTTCATTGTTTTTTATCGCTTTTAATATTCCACTCAAATCGCCAAAACCATTTACAGTTAGAATTCTGCTTATACCTCTCCCGTTTGAACTCATGCTTAGAGCAGCGAACATTGCATCGGTAGAAACAGCTAATTTTTTTGCCCAAAAACCTATTCGATCAGGATTGTGAAAATGTCCAGCTCCAGGAGAATACAATATCGCAACTTTTTCATAATCCTTCAAGCTATTCAATAGTTTCTCGAAAGAATTTTTATCAATAGATAATCCTTCTAACGAATACTTATCCCCGATTGCAGCTTTAGCCAATGCTTCAACTAAATCCGCAACCTTACCCGGTTTCGTTCTAAGATTTAGCCAAGCGAACCTTGAAGTCCTTGATCGGGAATTATCTATTGTGGATAGGAAGTTCTTTTTGTCAGCAAAACGAGCATCATGAATTGGTCTGGCAATCGTAGGATTTAAAGAAAAAATATCGCCAATAGAAAGTATGAGTTGCATCTTAGATAGCCGCTCGAAGTCAAAATCATTTAAAAAATTGGATGTGACAATATCCTCAAAATTAATAGGAGCAAGCCATTTAACACCAGATGCTTTTGCAATTTTAACTGCTAAATACGCTAACTCCAATGTTAAGCTGCCGGAAAGTAATATCGCAATTTTATCTGGGTCAGAAGATTTGAATGCTTTAAATATTCTATCTAATGCTATAGAGGATTTGACTATCTCTTTATTCAAGAATGAGTAAGCGAGTCTTTTCTTGTGTTGAGCTAATTCAATGCAATAATTCCCTCTGGGACAAGCCCTTCTGTCTGTTGTTGCATAATCTACTTTAAGTACTGATTCCGATTCAAAATGAACTGAATTGAAAGGTGGTGTTGAAGAAAAGATTAAATTGTCTTGCATAGAACAGAAATGACAGGTAACAGTATGCTTGCCCATATGTCCTCTCTCCAAATACTAAGAACATGTTAATTTTTTCACTTGGCAATATAAATGGGATAAATTTATTGTCAATAAATTATTAGTTATTTTCGATTTGTTTTTTGAGTATTATTTTTGAAATGCTGCATTAATAACTTAACCTTCATAGCCTACAAAGAAATCAATTGTATTTAGAAAAGTTTTATATAATAATCTATAATTTAATACTGGAGGAAATATGGCAATTCTCAATGAAAACGATCGAAAAGAAATTAGTAATAAAGATCTTCTTATTGAAGTTGCACGTCTATCCGATAATATCAGTTTCCTGGAATACAACTTTTTAATCGATAAAGACAAAGCCGAATTATACGGAATAGATAAAATTCCGGGAACGGTTTTATGTGGCGTCGATGAACAAGACGAAGTAATAAATCATGGAATAAAATTATTCGGAATTCCCTCTGGTTATGAGTTTGCATCTCTTCTTGAAGGTATAATGATGATTTCCTGTGGAGAATCTGGGTTAGTTCCAAACCTTAAAGAAAAACTTAAAAATTTTAAGGGAAAAGTGGACATACAGGTATTTATAACCCCCACATGCCCATATTGTCCTGGACCGGTCATTACAGCATACAAGATAGCATTGGAATCAGAGTTTGTCACAGCTGCTATGGTTGAAGCCACAGAATTCCCAGAATTATCTCGAAAGTATAATGTACAAACTGTTCCCAAGATAGTTGTAAATGATACCACTCACTTTGAAGGTGCATTGCCGGATAAAGTTTTCGTAACTAACATACTAAAATTGGCAGGAGTATAAATAGGAATAATCTATATTCTTAAAATTGCACCATTCATATACATTACTAAAAAACCTATATTTTATAAACTAGCTTTTGACAACCACAAGGCTGGGTTTTCTCGATGCTTGCCTTTTCGGATCTCAAGATGCAGTTTTGGGCTTTCACCCAGCCAATCAGTTCCAGCAATCTCTCCCAATACAGTTCCCGGATCAACCAATTGGCCTTTCATAACATATACATCACCTAAGTTACCATAAACAGTATAGAATCCACCATCATGTTGCACAATAACGACATACTGAAAACCAGTTAACCAAGAAACATGAGCGATACTCCCCTCAGCAATGGCTTTTACTTTCTCTCCTCTAAATGCAGCAAAATCCACACCAGAATTGTTATATATTGTACCGAACTTTTTATCCTTATATGTACCGAAAGACCTTTCAATCTTGCACCTTCCGGAGAGTGGACATGGCAATTTCCCTTTCAGTTTTATAAATTTCCCACCATATGTCTCCTGCTCCTTTAAAAACTTTTCAAGTTGAGCTTGCGATTTTTCGAGTTCCTTAAGAAGTTTTTTATAATTGCTTTTCTTTTCTCTTATACTATTGAGTTTTTTATTTTGAGTTCTCTTTGAGCTTTCAAATGCAATTATGACTTCCTCCATCTCATTAATAGTATTGTGAAGGGAATCTTCGGCATTTTCCAATCGCTCTTTTGTGTTCTTTAAGCCGATAATTAAATTTTGTATTCTTTGAATTCGTATATTCCTTGAAATAGCAACTACTTTAAGATACACAATATCTTCTGATATCTGAGCTATTGTAGAATCGCCAAGCAATAGCTCAAATTCGCTAATATCGGGTATCATATACATACACTTAAGAGCTTCAAGTAATCTTGCACCGTGAATATCCCATTCCTTATTTTTCTTACCCAAAGAATCATTAAGAGCAATGCTTTGGGTTTCGAGATTTTGAGCTTTGTCTTTAAGTGCAGATATTAGTTTATTTGAAAGCGAAATTTCCTTATCCATAGCATCGATCTTTTCAACTACTGAACCCTCCACTACACTTAAATCAGACAATCTACCTCGAACAGAATTGAGTTCGGTTTTAATGCTTTGAATTTCACCAGTTTGCGCACTGCAAATGAAGACTAAGGTAAACATCGCAATTATTTTAAGTAAAATCCTTATCATAGATGCTTATTGATTAAATGATTAACTCGTCTGTTTTCTTAGAAGCTTTAAAATCGCTGGTAAAACAATTCCAGCTTTTTCTAATATTGACACATCGGCAATTTGAGTTAGTGGAGTTTCAGTCAAATTCACTTCAATTACTTCTCCCCTTGAGCTTTTAACGATATAAGGTAACTCAACAACAGGATAAACAATAGCAGATGTACCAATAACAATAATTGTATCAGCTCTCGTTGCAAAATCAAAAGAAAGTTCAAGTTCCTTTTTTGGTAATTGTTCTCCAAACCAGACCACATCGGGTCTTAGTTTTGCACTACATTTAGGGCATTTAGGCGCTGAATCGTAGCATTCATTACTTGCCCTTGCAAACGAGCAATTTAAACAAAACTCCCTAAAAATATTCCCATGTATCTCTAAAAGGTTTTTACTTCCAGCCCTGTGGTGAAGATTATCGATATTTTGAGTAACGAGAAGAAAATCGTCGAAGAAACTTTCTAGTTCAGCGATAGCAATATGTCCTAAATTAGGTTTAGCTTCTAACATTCCTTTGCGTCTGTCGCTATACCATCGCCAAACTAAATCAGAATCTTTATTAAAAGCTGTCAGAGTGGCAATATCTTCAACTTTGAATTTTTCCCAGAGACCATCGGTGCCTCGAAAAGTAGATATTCCGCTCTCTGCTGAAATACCTGCTCCTGTAAGAACCATAACCGATTCAGAGTTCCTCAAAATTTCAACGATTGAATTTATTTTATTATCCATAATGTTACCTAATACCAAAATATTAACGCATTATCTCCCACTTTTTGTATCCTTTTAGGTGATATTTCAAACTTGTCTGGCAACTGTCTCTTTGGATACTGAAGAATAACAATCTTCCCAGAGGGATAATATGCTGCAAAATTTTCAAAACTCGTTAGCACTTTTGGAAGCATTGCTTCAATAAAAGGCGGTGAACCAAAGATTATCTCCTCCTCAGAAGGCTGATGCCAGGAAAGCCATATTAACGCATCTGTGCAATTTACACTATACTGATACTTATCAAGTTTAACAGAATTAACATTCTTCTCTATTATTCTGCACACCGATTTATCAATCTCGACAAAAGTAACAGGATATGCACCTCGAGAAAGTGCTTCAATTCCCACTATTCCCGAACCGGAAAAAAGATCAACAAACGGTATACTTTCGATATCGCCAAGAATATCGAACAAAGACCTTCGCATTTTTGCTGGAGTTGGTCTTACTTTTCGAGGTACTTCCGTTATAAATCTTCCTTTAGCAGTACCTCCGAATATTTGCATTCTGCTCATATGAACTTGTTAAACAATATTCATATATTAAATTTAGATTTGTAATTAGATTTAATATTTCTAAGTATAACATTTTTAATGCTTAACATTTAAAAATACAAGTTAAAATATTACTATTAAAATTAATAAATAGAATTAAAAATACCCCCGCTCACTCAAACGAACAGGGGTATTATATTGCTTAAGTTAAGAATAATTTTTAATTCCTCAACTCAATGGTAATAAATTTTCAATCAAATTCCTAAAGGATTTTCAATTACTATTTTATTAACGCGACTTTCTTAATTATGCTTTGATCATCCCAAGAAAGACTAACAAAGTACAATCCAGAATTATGCTTAGACATATCGATTGGTAGCGTGCCTTTCGCGGATACATCGTAAGAATATAGTGTTCGACCCAATATGTCGAATACTGTAATTTTCGCATCAACCAGAATGTTATAGTCGATAATAAGTTGATTACCAACAATATTATGTATCTCAAAATCCATTTGATTTTCTGTAGCTTTACCTTCAATAACTTTGTTAGCGATAACGAAAAACCATGTGAATTCGGTTACGTTACCTCTGCATATTTGTGCATCGTCGATAGCGAGAATCCTTACTGTAACAGTTTCCCCAACAGCAAAAATAATACCTCCCGATGCGCAATCAAAGGAATACAGAGGATCAGTCCATACTGCTGCAACTTCAACCTCTTCTGATAGAGATCCTTTAATATACATTTTAAGTGATTCTGGAACAACATGTGTAAAATCTAAATCATCTGTAATATTAACACTGACTATTGGGCTAGTATTGTCAATAAAACCAGTTGGTGTAATTTCTGTTACTTCTGGTCCCTCTCTATCAATCCAAAAATCAATACAAATAATCGTATCTAAACTGTTATTCGCAATATCTCTGGCGCTATCGAGACAAGCATGAATTGAGTCCCCATGTTCCCATGGATCCGTATCCGCTTCAAACGCAACAATAGGATCCCACCACTTAATTCTTCCGGTAAACCAATTGTATCTCATACTGTTGATGTATATTATAATTGAATTTCGAACAGGTTCTCGCTGCAACCACCATTGAGGTGAAAATGTTGAACATGAAGTTACCACATTGGTTTCCGAGAATCGTGAAACTAACATCGGAGCAGCATACATCTCTATTTCCCAGCAAAAATTTGTACTGTTGGGTGGACAAAGAAACGTACTGTCTTCAACATAGAAACAAAGTTCGACCATTCCACTATCCGGAAGCACATGCCCAACAAAAGAAAGTTCTAATCTTGCTTGATCCCCCAGGATACTAATATCTGAAATATCGTATGTATCACCCTCAACTGTGAAATAAGCAGTCGACCAATTTATCATAACATTGTCATGAACACGAATACTCACCGTTGGCGTCTTATTATTAACAATATCAATCGGAGAATGGCTTGAGAAAGTAGGATCGGTAAGATCGATTCGGAAACTACCACAAATCGGTTCCCAAACAATAAGTCGACCGTCTAAACCGTAAAGTTTATCAAGGCACATTTCGTGAGTCGCTTCTGACCAATTTGAAGACGGTCTATAAAATACAGTATCATCTCGCCAGATCAAACCCGTTGTATGTCTCACTCCATCGACAGCATAAGTATATCCCGTGTGACGTGCCCAAGGACCCGCAAGCCAGCCAAATTCCTGCCTGCTGCAGGATGAGATTATACCTTCTTCAGGAAAAACGACGCTTCCATGTGGAGCACCTGGATCTATATAGTATGTAATACAATATGTCGTATCATTAGGTCCACATAGGTTACATCCATGATAGGAACTGTTAACATTATCTGCAATTTCAACACACAAAGAAAGGGTGTCCGTACCAGCTGCACCCAATTCTTCTTTTGTTGCGGATATTTTCACTGACAAAGTATCGTGAGAGAACGTTTTAGTTATGAAAACCTCAGGTATTACAGTGCCGTTACCTGTAATTCTAATCGAACTTAGGTCAATTTTTGCAGGTTCATCTGTAAACCACATTTCAATATCGATATCCATAGAATCGAGTAGAACAGCCCTTTTTGGAGGCCATATATCAATAAATTCTGGATTTTTAAAATCCGTTATAAAGGAGCCATTAATTGGTTTTATATTGTAACAGTCAGCTGTATCTCCTATATAATGCAAGTCGTATTTATATATCATATCATGATCCATACTAACATAAAAAGTATCATCTGGAGTTGTCGAAATATCAATAACCATCATACTTTCAGGAATTGTATATGTCAGTAGTATTTCAGATAATATCGACAATTGGGATGGATACTTAAACAATTTATCAATATATGTAGCCATTCGAATAGCACTAGTTGAACTCGTATCCTGTTGAATTTTAAGCCAAAATCCAATCTTACTACTATCATAGGGTTCCTCTAACCGCATGGTTATTCTCCTATTTCGACAAGCATAGAAGAAAGTATCACTTTCTCCTTGAGGACATATAATAGAAGCTTTTGGTGGAGTACAATCACAAGGATCATTGTGAAGACATCCATAAAAAGTATCGATAAATGCACCGTCGAAAACTACAGAATAACATGTCTGAGGTCCATATCCTGAGAATGCATTGTTTACCTTCCACTTAAAACAATGAGTAGAACCTGCAGGCCATTCATCATGGTTCTGCGATCTTGCACCAAGGAGAAGCTTAAGTGAATCTCCAGTATAAATTGTAGCAGAAATTACGCTTGTTTCATCTAGTCCACTATTGGTCACACAAGCTCTAACTTCATCTGCAGGTATTGTGACGTTATAAAGTGCGTTGAAAAGCCTGTTCTGTTCAGCAATATCCCTCATTGTGGATATTGAAGAATTATAACCACCGGTTGCATCAGCAATTCTATTATACATTCCATCCCAGAAAGAAGATGAAGGCGTCAATGGCGATTCCGTAAAGGTATAAACAATAAATCCCTCTTCAATAGCTCTCATGTATGGATTTGCAAAAGCAGGATACGGATGAGTTAAAGTATCCACATAGATGTTCGTACTTACATCGCAACAACAACCAATGCCATGGATCTTGTCTAACGCACATGAAGGTGATTTTGTTATAAGCACAAGGACCTTTATACCATAAAACGGTGGATGAGGTCTCCAATCGATGCTATCTAAAGCTGTCCATATTGCATCCCATGCTGTACCCACGGAATCGGTTCCACCTCCCGCAATGTTGACTCCTTTTATATTAGGATCCATCTGAACAGTTCGGAACCAATCTAAACGCGAAGTTATAGGATTTGAATCCCATATATTACAGCCATCTGCAAATGTTACGGTAGTAAAGTGTGTTTCAAAATCACTATCGTAGTGTATAAAAGTATCCGAGATATGCAC
>CAZLTJ010000090.1:0-8131 GCA_964562425.1 uncultured bacterium | reverse complement strand
AGGAACAATAATTGCTGGTGGTGTAGGTTATTTTAACCTTGGTATGGAAATGCCAAGTATATCTGAACTTAGGGATTATTTTAATTCAAATGGTTTTGGTGAAATTAATGGAAAACATTTCTCTATAGGTGGCGGTGGTAATGCAATAATTGCAGGACTTCTTCTTGGTGGTGAAGGTTATACATTTTCTCAGGAACTTGAGAATGATTCTCTAATTGCTGATTTTTATATTAACTATTTTTTCATAAATCTAGGTTATGTTGTATATGCAACTGGAGGATTTTATCTAAGTCCAAAAATAGCTATTGGTGGAGGTTACATAAACATTAATATTTATGATAAATATGAGGAACTCAACTTTAATGACATAATCAATAATCCGAAGAGAATGTCACTTCTTAGTTCAGGTGGATTGATGCTTAAAGCTGAAGTAGAAGCAAATCCCCTATTAAGTTTTACCAAAAGTAGATTTGGCGGTATAGGCTTAATTATTGGTGTAAATGCAGGTTATAAATTTGCAACTTTTAAAAATGGATGGGAAATTGGTAGCATAGAAGCTGTTGATGGACCCAATCCCGGGCTTTCGGGACCATACGTTCATTTTAAAGTTGGTTTTGGTGGTGCAGCCTTTGGTGATTAATCATTATACTATGCAAAAAAATTCGTTATATATCTATATTTTATTATTTTAAACAGATTAAAATGGATATTATCAATGAATGAGAAGATTACAATTTTAGACTTTGGTTCTCAATATTCTCAGCTTATTGCTCGGAGAATTAGAGAAATTGGTGTTTATTCTGAGTTACTCCCTTTCGATTCAAAACCAGAAATCTTTGTGGATAATTCTCTAAAAGGTCTTATTCTTTCCGGAAGTCCGGAATCCGTTCTCGAACCCGGTTCACCAGAAATTAATAAGAAAGTTTTCGAACTTGGAGTTCCTATACTTGGGATTTGCTATGGAATGCAACTAATAGCCAAGCTTTTCAATGGAGAACTTGCTCGATCATGTCGAAGGGAATACGGACAAGCTAAATTAACTATTGATACCGAATGTAAATTATTCGCTTCGATTCCTGAAACTTCTATAGTTTGGATGAGCCACGGTGACAATATTGAAAGAATTCCAAAAGGCTTCCACGCTATTGCTCACAGCATAACATTGCCAATCGCTGCAATAGCTAATGAGAGTATAAGAATCTACGGTACACAATTTCATCCTGAGGTTAAGCATACCGAATACGGGATGAAAATAATCCAAAATTTTGTGCGCAATATTTGCAAATGTAAAAGCACATTCGATCTATCTAATTATGCTCAACAAAAAATTAATGAAATTTCTCAAAAAGTCGGACCAGAGGAAAAAGTTATCCTCGCATATTCAGGTGGTGTAGATTCCACAGTGGTAGCAGCAATTCTAATTCGAGCAATCGGGAATAGATTAGTTCCAATCTTCATAGGCAACGGACTTCTTCGCAAGAACGAAGCAGAAGAAGTTAAAAAAAACTTCCAAGAAATTTTTGGATTTGGGCTTAAATACATCGATGCATCGATGGAATTTCTCTCTCGACTTGAAGATGTTGAAAATCCCGAGCAAAAAAGAAAAATAATTGGTAACACTTTTATTGAAATTTTTAGAAAAGAAGCAAAAAATATCCCAAATGCACGATGGTTAGCACAAGGAACACTCTATCCCGATGTCATCGAGTCCGTTTCATTTAAAGGGCCTTCCGCAACAATCAAAACTCATCATAACGTAGGTGGACTCCCAGAGAAACTCGGATTCAAGTTAATTGAGCCTTTACGCGAACTTTTCAAGGATGAAGTAAGAGAACTTGGTAAAACTTTGGATATTCCACATTCAATATTATTTCGTCATCCGTTCCCAGGACCGGGTCTTGCTGTGAGAATCTTAGGAACCGTATCTCAGCAATCGCTAAATATCCTTAGAGAAGCCGATGCAATATTTATCGAGGAACTTAAGAATTCTGGCGAATATGATAATGTTTGGCAGGCTTTTGCGGTGCTTTTACCTATAAAAACTGTTGGAGTTATGGGTGATGAAAGAACTTATGAGAATGTAATATCTCTCAGAGCGGTAAATTCCACTGATGGAATGACCGCCGATTGGTCGAGACTTCCGTATGAATTGTTAGCTAAAATTTCTTCACGAATAGTCAACGAAGTTAAAGGCATAAATCGAGTAGTTTATGATATTTCATCAAAGCCACCAGCTACAATTGAATGGGAATGATTACTATTTGAAAAAAATGAAATATTTAAATGTATTTTAAACACGACTGAAGATTTTTTAATCGGAGGTGTTATGAAACTCGCAGTTACTGGTGGTTCCGGTTTTCTTGGTTATCATCTATGTAACATGTTAGCAGACAAGTTTGATGAGATTATAGTAATAGATATTGCACCGCTTAACCCATCAGAATATCCCAAAAACGTTAAATATTATGAATCGGATGTTAGAGACTTTGAATTAATGATGAAATTGTTGTTTGATGTAGATCAAGTTGTCCATGCTGCTGCGGCGTTACCGCTTTGGAGCAAAAAAGACATTTTTACTACTAATGTGGACGGAACAAGAAATATACTCGAGGCTTCTCGCAGGAATAAAGTTGAAAGAGTTATCTACGTATCCTCCACTGCTGTTTATGGTGTGCCGGATCAACACCCTATTTATGAGAACGATCCGCTTATTGGTATCGGTCCATACGGCGAGAGCAAGATTCAAGCGGAATACATCTGCGAGGAATTTCGAAAAAATAACAATTATGTTCCAATTGTTAGACCTAAAACATTTATAGGTACAGGTAGGCTGGGAGTTTTCCAGATACTTTACGATTGGATCGAAAGCGGTGCAAAAATACCTATCATAGGCAACGGCAAAAACGAATATCAACTATTAGAAGTTAGCGACCTTGTTGATGCCATTTATCTCATGTTGACATTACCGTGTGAGAAAATCAATGAGAACTTTAATATCGGTGCTAAAATCGTTGGTCAGGTCAATGAATTTCTTGGTGCTCTTTGTGATTATGCTGATACTGGCTCAAGAGTTATGCATACACCATCATGGATAGTTAAACCAGCACTCGAAATTTTCTGGGCACTTAGAATATCTCCGCTTTATAAATGGGTATATGGCACTGCAGATAAAGATTCTTATGTATCGATAGAAAAGGCAGAAAAACAACTTGGATGGGCTCCTAAATTTAGCAATGCAGAAGCATTAATTAGATCATACAAATGGTATCTCGAACATAAAGATTTGCTGGAAACCGGTTCCGGAGTCACCCATAGAGTCGCTTGGAAACAGGGAATTCTTAATCTCTTCAAGAAGTTTATGTAAAAGTTTTAAAATAGGTAAAAATGGAAAATAAGTTTAAGGTACATGCACCCTTTGAGCCAAAAGGGGATCAACCTGAAGCAATTCAAGAGCTTGTCAAAGGATTTCTTGGTGATAAAACCCATCAAGTATTATTGGGTGTCACTGGCTCCGGTAAAACTTATACAGTCGCAAAACTAATTGAAAAAATACAGAAACCAACACTAATAATGTCTCATAATAAAACCCTTGCAGCTCAATTGTTCGGCGAATTTAAACAATTTTTCCCTGACAATGCTGTGGAATTTTTTGTCTCCTACTATGATTATTATCAGCCTGAAGCATACATACCGGAAACAGATACATACATAGAAAAAGATGCAGATATAAATGAAGATATCGACCGACTTCGCTTACATGCAACATCATCGATTCTATCTCGTAAGGACGTAATCGTTATTGCGTCTGTCAGTGCAATATATGGGCTTGGTTCACCCAAAGACTTTCGAGACATGGTCGCAATTGTGAAAGTTGGCAGCGGTCCTTCAAGAGAGTTACTTATTCACAAGCTTGTTGACATACATTACGTTAGAAATCCAATCGATTTTTATCGTGGCTCGTTCAGAGCAAGAGGTGATGTCTTAGAAATTTACCCGGCATATGAGGAACACGTTATTCGAATAGAATATTGGGACGATGTTCCTGAACGGATATCCCTTCTCAATCCCGTGACTGGAGAGCTTTTGGGAGAATTAGGTGAAGTCTTCATATATCCTGCACGCCATTTTGTCTCCTGTCATGCCAACATTAAACGTGCTACGAAGTC
This sequence comes from uncultured bacterium, assembly GCA_964562425.1. Classification (GTDB taxonomy): domain Bacteria; phylum UBP14; class UBA6098; order B30-G16; family B30-G16; genus JAUWMV01. The sequence continues at coordinate 3,965 of CAZLTJ010000090.1, read as the reverse complement.
TATTAGAAAAGAACTTACCGAGTATCTGGAAAAACTTAAGTCGGAAAATAAACTTATCGAAGCACAGAGAATCGAACAGCGAACTTTGTTTGATATCGAACTATTATTAGAGGTTGGATTTTGTCCGGGAATTGAAAATTATTCAAGACATTTAGCAGGTCGTAAACCGGGAGAAAGACCAAGTTGTTTAATGGACTATTTCCCTGAAGACTTCTTAGTCGTAATCGATGAGTCGCATGTTACTTTACCTCAACTAAGAGGGATGTATCATGGCGATAGATCGAGGAAGAAAACTTTGTTAGAATACGGTTTCAGATTACCATCAGCCTTGGATAATCGTCCACTTTATTTCGAGGAGTTTGAATCTCTATGTCCTCAAACGCTTTATTTATCTGCTACTCCCGGTGATTTTGAACTCGAGAAGGTTGGCGGTGAGATTGTAGAACTAGTTGTCCGACCAACAGGATTAGTTGATCCAATTATCGAGGTTAGACCTACAAAGGGTCAGGTAGAGAATTTGTGGGGAGAAATAAAACAACGTATAGATAGTAATGAACGAGTTTTGGTTACCACATTAACGAAACGAATGGCAGAAGACCTTGCAGATTACTTTAAATCCCTGGGCAGTAAATCCAGATATCTTCATTCCGAAATAGATGTAATCGAACGAGTGGAAATTCTTCGGGATTTGCGTTTAGGGAATATTGAGGTTCTCGTGGGAGTTAATCTTCTTCGTGAAGGTTTGGATCTACCGGAAGTATCTCTTGTAGCAATAATGGATGCTGATAAGGAAGGATTTCTTAGATCTAAAAGATCATTGATTCAAATCTCTGGGAGAGCTGCACGCCATAAGGCTGGAACAGTAATTCTATATGCGGATAGAATGACAGATTCAATGACCTTTGCAATTGAGGAAACAGATAGACGAAGAAAAATCCAAATTGAATTCAATAAGAAGCACAATATTAATCCAGTATCGATTATAAAAACAGTAGAATCAATAATGTTGACGACACGTGTCGCCGATGAGAAGCTCTATAAAGACGAAGAATCGGATGCCAATCGATTGCCAAGTTATTTAAGCGAACTACCAGCTGTTGCAAAAGTTGACGAGTTAATACGACTTATGAAGCAAGCTGCTAAAGAGCTAAATTTCGAATACGCAGCATTCATAAGAGACCAGATTGAGGAAATAAAAAAAGAATTAAACATCCAGCCAGAAACAGATGGTAAGAAAAAGCGAAGACCACCGTTTAAAAAATTGAAACGAATCACTCGATTTTACTAATATTATTTTGATGAATATATAATAAATAATAAATGAAGCTTATATCCCGCGATAATTTAATGTAAATCTGTTAACTAATCCTAACTGTCCAGTATGCTGAATTCCGTATTCAAAAGATACATTCTTCAAATCAACTACAATTCCACCAGACAATCCAAGAAGCGAGGAGCTATTCCCTTTGGTTGGTTTCATAGTATATGCAATTAAGATCTCAATATTTTTTACAGGTTCAATATCGAGTCCGATTTTCGGGGATAGAGCCAAAGAACCGAATCTAAAACCATTATCCTTTGATAATTCCAGTTGAGCGTTTAATGCACCAGGGAATTCCGGTAAGTCTGTCCAACCACCAACCTTTATACAGAGAGGTAGTTCAGCTTTTTCATCACCATAGGTTGAGAGCATAAAACCAAGGTTTTCCACGACAACTGCAAATTGAGTTCTCTTTCTACTCAATCTCTTCGAAAATCCAACATCTAATGCAAAAGCAGATGCTGAGAATGTGTCAGCGAATGAATAGATAAACTTAACATTGACTCCGATAGATGAATATTTCCCTACTCTTCGCGAATAACCAGTGACAAATTCGAAATCTCCCGGTGTAAATGTCCCTATTTCCTGAGCATCTATATTCGTTTTTATGAATTCTCCATAGCTAACTCCAAGTAAAACAAATGTAACATAATGATCCTTAGTTTCTCCAAAGGTTCTTGTATACGCCAATCCACCTGTATTAAAAAGACCCCAATAATTTCCATATACAACCGCTATTCCACTTGCTCCAGCAATAGATGGCGCTGATGGGTTGCAAATCGTATATCCTGGGGATTTGTACCAATTTGCAATCATACCAGCAAGAGCTGTAGCTCGAGCATCGTATTGCAATTTTAAAAGAAACGGAAAAGCTGTTGTTCCTGCATTCTCAGGTATGTCAAAATCACACCGAGCAGAAGAAATAAAAATTAGGAAAACTATAACTATGGATAATTTCTTAAACATCATAACCTTTACATGTTAATAACATTTCTGCCGTTATTGAAAGCTCTCAAATTAGCATCCAAATATTTATGCGGAATCCTCTCCTTTATAACTTCTTCCCATGTTTCCTGCTTAAATGGTAAATAATTTGAAAGTGCACCTAAAAGCACTACATTAACCGCTTTAACTGTTCCTGCTTCTTTTGCTAAAGACATGCCATCAACAACAACAACATCTGGCACAACTTTCTTGATCTGATCAAACACATCTTTTGGGTATGTTGCCCTTCCTGATGCAACAGTTGCTGGCATCACAGGTCTCGAATTTACAACAACCTTTCCAGATGGCTTTGAAAAGTGCAAAGTCCTCAATGCTTCCAAAGGTTCGAAAGCAAGAACGACATCAGCCTCTCCAGGTGAAATCAATGGTGAATGTATTTTATCTCCGAAACGGACTGTGCTTACAACAGAACCACCTCTCTGTGCCATACCATGAACCTCAGATTTTTTCACATCGAATCCAGCCTTCAGCGAAACTTCCGAAAGCAATTCACTAGCAAGTATAATACCTTGCCCACCAACGCCAGTTATAAATACAGAAAATGCATCCTTCATTGTAAAACCTTCCTATTTCAAAAAAATTATCTTCTTAGCATGAACGGCTCTATCGGTCGCTATTATGAAAAGATAAACACCTGACGTAACTTTCGCACCTAAATTATCGACTGCAAACCATGTAATCCTTTTAAATGAATTAGAACCGTCAAAATACCCAAAATCTTTCACACGTCTTCCATTCATATCCATAATAAAAGCTGTATAGGATTCTGGACAGAAGACTGTTAATTCAATACTTGCGTTAAAAGGATTTGGACTGGCTTTAATCTCGATAAGCTCAGGTTTATTGGATTTATTGTTCGATTCCTTTATATCGACATACTTGCTCCCGAACCATCTCACAATCGATGCAAACAAAGAATCTCTATCGGTTTTTCGTGATTGATTTTTTGATACTCCTTCGAGTCCAAACTCAAAAAGCATTGTTTTTGCTCCTGAGAACAGCTGATTCCTAATAGCAGCAAATCTATCAGGCGTAGAATCGAATTGATACTCTAAAAAACCAATACCGGTTCCAGTGGCATAAGAAGTACCTATAGAAATCTGATTCCCAGCATTACTCGCATTACTGAAACAATCCAAAACCATGCTATCAGAAACTGTATCGCCAGAAATTCCAATAATACTAGTTCCCCATATTCTAGAAACTGCATCTTGATCATGAATTGCACCAAAATAATCTCTAAGAAATTCCGGATCGAACAAAGCTAAAAAGTCGGGTGCATATTGTCCACTAATTATTAGGTTTTTTCCATTATCCATTGCAGCTTTAAATACATTAATTTCTTCAACACTGAATATATTTGTATCCAGATCACCTGTCAAAACAAGTATGGACGGATATAGAGCGTTAATAACCGAAGAATCGACTATGCCATCGTTTTCACGGTCATGGTATTTATATATCATCCCACCGTTATCCATCGATGAGAGAACGTATAATTCGTGCATCTCATGTGGATCACATTCATAAACAAGAAACGATGGTTGTCCTGCAGCAAACTTAACAACAGCCCTCTTCTTATACCCAACAGATGGAGCTTCAGCAATTATATGGAGTCTTGAATAATGCCCTGTAGTTC
>CAZLTJ010000089.1:4976-8151 GCA_964562425.1 uncultured bacterium | reverse complement strand
CGAATTTGAACCACTTAATCCCGACAGCGTTTACGGTTTTACAAAACAAGTAATAGAGCGTATGATCACTGATACAGCTAAAAATAAAGGGCTTTCGTATATTATTCTCCGCTATTTCAATGCTGCTGGGGCTGAACTTAACGGGAAGTTTGGGGAACTTCACATCCCAGAAACGCATCTTATTCCATTAGTTTTGGATGTTGCAATGGGTTTGGAATCACATATTGAAATATTTGGCACAGATTATGACACACCTGATGGCACCTGTATCCGGGATTACATCCATGTTGTTGATGTGGCTGATGCTCATTTTAAGGGTGTCCAGTGGCTTCTCGAGCAAGGTGAGTCCGATGAAGGACATATCTTAAATGTTGGAAGTGGTCATGGATTTTCTGTTTTAGAAGTTATTGAAACTGCGAGAAAAATAACCGGCAAAGAAATTCCAACTATTGAGGGTCATCGACGTCCTGGTGACCCACCAAAACTTGTGGCAAGTTCAGAAAAGATTTCTAACCTTTTTGGATGGGAGCCTATACACTCTAGTCTTGATACAATTCTTGAAACTGCTTGGAATTGGCATTTAGGTAGAAAATTATCTATATTAGGTAAGACAGAATCGATTAGGCAAGTTATCGGATAATTATTAATTCTATTTTCTCTCGATTCAAAATCTTTACTCTACTGGAAAATATCGAATAGGGAATATTAATCCTAAAATTTCTCTAAAACCGAAGTAATCTGTTATTTTATTACTTTGTATCAAATTGATTATCCTTAATTATCTTATATGCTTTATAACGAAAAAAATGAATTGGTTATTTCGGAGAATTTTCTAAGTAGATGTCCCACTAATTCGATTGTTGTGGGATTCCCGGAAATATTGCCTTCAAAAAAAGCCCTGCAAATGATAGAAGAATTCAATTTCGCAGGAATAATAATTTTTTCGCATAATTTCACTTCGATAAAAAATCTCCGCGCAGCTATTCGAGTCCTACGAACAGCAGATTCTAAAATACAAATACTAATAGATCAGGAAGGTGGTGATAAATGCAGAATTAAAAAACCTCCATATTGTGTTCCCTCTCTTACAGTGCTCAGTAAATGGTCAAATTATAAGGTTCGTGAAGTTTACAAATTATCTGCAGAAGCTCTTGCAGAACTCGGAATAACAATAAATCTTGCTCCAGTAGCTGATATTGGAACTGGTAAATATATTAAAAATAGAACTTTCTCATCCGATCCAGAAACAACTGCTGAAAAAGTGGTTGCATCTATCGAGGGCATATCTGCAGGGGGTCTTATGGCTTGTCCGAAGCATTTTCCGGGATTAGGATCGGTCAATGAAGATCCACATTTGCATTTACCCGTTTCTGGCATCCCCTCTCAAGAATTCTTTGACCGTCATTTCGTTCCTTTCAAGGCAGCAATCGATGCTGGTGTGGATAAGATAATGACTACTCATCTTCTTGCCAGAAGCTTGGACTATAAATATCCTGCTACGTATTCTAGAAAGATTACCGCAATTCTAAGAAATGATCTTAAGTTTAAAGGGAAAATACTCAGTGATGATTTAGCATTAATGGCTGGTGCAAATCAATATTCTCCAGAAGAAAGAATTGAAAAAACTCTGGATTCTGGTCACGATATTGCATTGTTTTGTTCTATTTGATTACATATAGGCAAAATATCCTCCGGAATTCTCGGTGGGAATTTAATCCACAATATTAGCATAATTGCAGATGCAATGGTAAATGCTATTAGACCAACAGAACCCCCTACGAGTTCATTTTTGGGTGTCATTATTATCATAACCGCTTGTGCAGAACCGTTCAGTACACCATGAGCAATCGCCGATGCGAAAATACTTTGAGATTTTAAGTAAATCCAGACGTAAATTCCACCAACTGAGATGCTGAATATTAAATAAACAAATAACCCTAAAATCGGATGATTAGGAAAGTTAAGCCCCATAAGGATAAGCGGAGCATACCATAAGCCCCATAAAGCTCCCGAAATTACTATCGCCCATTTTAAATTGATACCAGACTTCATTATGGATGCAAAAATTGTTCCTCGCCAGCCATACTCCTCGCCAAGTGTTGCAGGGAAATTTATCACTAAACCAATTGTTATGTTTATTATAAAATGGCTCAGGGCAATTGTAAGTGGTGAATTTCCGAGATTGCTTGAAAAATCTAATACTGGTAATTTAGCAAGTCCAGGACAGTTTTGTCTAAAAATATATGTCAGCACAATAGAGGATATGATTAACAAAATAGGAATTATCCATGCCCATATATAATTAATTGTCTCCCCAAATTTTAGCAGACCCCAGTTTAACGGTATCTTGAAAATTAATCGCGTGAAAATTGAAGCAATAGTTGGAGTAATCATATATAAATAAAGCATCCATATGAATGATTTTCCAGTCATCCCACCGGAACGAGCTATGATTTGTGCTACGATTAATGCTCCGAGAAAGGAGAAGAAGATCGTCCATAAAGCTAATTTGAGATATTTATCTCTAACGGTCATTTTTACTTTTATATATCAAAGCCATTTCGCCTTGTGGAATATCTGAATTCAGGGCTACAACGGGACATTTAATTCGTAAGAGAAAGAAAATATCACGTCGAGCATTGCTCAGACTTTCATAATTACCTTGACCTTTTGATAGAACTATATCTGTGGAATTGAAGTTATCCAAGAAACTTATTGAAACATCATCCAGAATGACTCCAGGTGCGTCAGAACCAGTATCGATAATTGTTGCTAATTTATCAATTCCCGCATGAATAGCATCTTCTCTTGTGGCATCGTTAATAACTGGTGATCCTCGAACGGAATATGTAATCTCAATTTCAGAAAATTCCTCGGTAAGGAATTCGATTAAAACTCTATCGAAAACTGTTTCACCTGCGTTATCTCCAATAATAAGTAGCTTCGAATTATTTTTTAATTTCTCTCGAAGTATCTCAATATTCCATTTTTCAATTTTTTTTTGCATAATTTGCCCGATTTCTGCATCTAAATCAAAATCTGTCAATGCACCAAGGTCAATTATATTGCCTGCACCAGCTACTCTAATTGCGGCATTGAATTTATCCTCTGCACTGCTTATTATTTTCTTAAGTTCACGCAAATATGTTAATGCAAGTTCAGTATGCTCCCATTT
>CAZLTJ010000089.1:0-4966 GCA_964562425.1 uncultured bacterium | reverse complement strand
CATTTTATCTGTTTGTATGGATCCGGATTGTTGCTGGCTTCGCGAATCATTGCATATAAGATTTTGGCTACTTTTGGTGGCGAATATGAAAATGGAATTTCAGGAAGTTTGCGTGCAAATTTATCAACAACTTTCCGGATATCCTCTTCTGACATGGATGTTAGCCTGCCGGACTGAATTATCTGTTTGAAAAAACACGGAATGCATTCCAAATATGATCGCATAACTTTACCTATATCTGATTGCATCAACCGGGTTAAGTTTTGTTGCTCGCCATGCTGGATAGACAGCCGAAAGGATTGAAAGTACCGATGATAGAATGAGCACTACTAAAAGATCAGTAAGTTTTAGTTGCATTGGAACTGCACTTATGGAGTATATATCTGGTGGAAGGGAAATAATTTTATAGTTATGCTGGATAAGAACCATCGCTGATCCAAGAAGAACACCAAGAACTGTCCCAATAACACCAACCACAGTGCCTTGAAATAGGAAAATTTTCACAATCGATTTTTCGGAGGCTCCCATTGCTTTTAGAATACCTATGTCAACTGTTTTCTCTATAACAACCATCATAAGTGTGCTAACAATATTAAACGCAGCTACTGCAATAATTAAAGCTAACACCAGAAACATACCCCATTTTTCCAGTGTCATCCATGCAAACAGAGTTTTATTAATCTCACTCCATGGGATTGCATAAAATGGTAACCCAAGTTTCTCAGTTAATCTCTCAGCGACTGACGATGCATTATAGAAATTTTTAATTTTAGTCTGAAATCCGGATATTTTATCTCCAAGTCCTAGCAGTTGTTGAGCGCTTTTTAATGAAATGTAACAGAGTGTGGCATCGTAATCATAAAGTTCAGTTTCGAAAATTCCAGTCACGAGAAACCTTTTAGTTGTGTATGAACCGGGTCCAAGAATGATTCCCGGTCGTCGTAAAACGAACAATGATATTGTATCATTAATTCTGGCACCGATTTCCTCTGCAAGATATCGACCTAATACTGTTGTTGGCAAGGTTGGATTCGAATCATTAAGGTCAAATTTACCTATGTACACTTGATTCGGTAAATTAGTTGTATTTGCTTCAAGTTCCGGGACAATACCTCGAATAAGAACCCCATCGGTGCCTTCAGGTCCTGCAATTGCACCCTTTGCATAGGCAAATGGAGATGCAGCAACTACATCAGGAACCTCGCTGATTCGCTTTATATTAGATTCCCAATTGGAAATGCCAGCACGTTGATATGAATAAACAGTTATATGTGAGGTTGTGTCAATTATTTTAGATCTTATCTCGCTTTCAAATCCGTTCATAATTGATATAACAACTATCAATGCTGCTACTCCAATTAAAATACCACCCACAGAAAAAAAGGTTACAAGGTTTATAAATTTATCATGATGTTTTGCAGTGAGATATCGAAGACCTATAAATGGGACAAATTTCACAGTGCACCTTTCATTTTAAGTCTTTCAGCAGTCCGTCTCATTTGCACTCTATCTCCATTGGTTGCTCTATATTGCTGAGCAATATCTTCTGCTAAGGAAGCTGTTTTTGCGAGTTCGTTCTTTTGAACTTCCCACAACTTCGCTTGAGCATCATTAACAGTTTGTGGGAAGTTATAGATGCTTTCCCTGAGTTTTTTAGCGAGGTCTTCAAAGCCCTTAGCTTTGCCTATTGCGGCTTCTTTACCCTCTGAACTGCGGAGAAAAGATACAGCTTCTTTGAGTAAGGCTTCTCGACGTTCAACGTAAAGAGCTTTAATTGAATCTATTTCCTTACTAAGAATCTCTAATTCTAGTTCTCTAAATTTGGCAGTGTCGATCATTGTAACTGTTTGACCAGGTAGCATTTTGTTTCCCTGTGTGGTAGTATCTATAGTTGTATCTCGAAAAAAACCCGTAAAACTTCCTGTTTCCTGTTGCTCTAATACCGTAACCACATCACCGATTTCCCTTTTATCTCTTTCAAGTTTATATCTGTTTGAGCGTATTTGTCTGGACATTTGCAGATTTGTGTATGGTGCTTCCTTAAAAAGCCATATTGCACCAATTAAAAGAACCACAATTAACAGAACCCCACTAATAGACCACTTTATGATCTGCTTTTTTGAGAGCTTTTCTACTTCGAGTTCATCAGGAAAATCAAATCTACTCTTTTGCTTTGATTCTTTTACTTCCATTATTAGAATATTATAAATATAGTTAAAATTAAATCAACTCTTTAATTAACTTATCCCGCTACTTCATATAGTATTCTTCAATAATGCCATGTCTAAGCCCTCGTGAAGATATAATTATTTTATCAATTTTTATTTCCTTCATTATTTCTTTTGCAATCAATGCTCCACCGATAATACTTGTTGTTCTCTGCGGATCAAGTCCTTCAATTCTTCTCCGTTCCGATAATCCCACAGAGCGAAAAAGTTCGATTTGTCGATTTAGTTTATCAATTGACAGAATATAATTTCTAATTTTGTTACTGTCGAATGTTTTCAATCCCAGAGCTACGGATGCTATATTGCAAATTGAACCACCTGTAAATATTGGAATTGTTTCACATTTTTTGATCATAAATTGTAATTTATGCCCTTTGAGCATAGCGTGGATAAATTCTGCAGCGTTGCGAAGCATATCTTCTTCGACAATATCAGATAATTTGAATATTTCAGATATATTAAGTGAGCCATAACCAATTGAAACGCTCGATATTAATTTTTCTTTTTGCCCGAGGATGATTTCTGTACTACCTCCACCGATGTCGATTACTAAAAGGTTTTTACCCGAACTATTAATATCGGACACAACTCCTGAAAAAGTTAACCGTGCTTCATCGGTGGAATCGATTATTTTAATTTCAACACCACATTTTTCTCGAACCATTGCAATAAAGTAGTCGCTGTTTTTGGCTGATCTAAGCCCCATAGTTCCAAGTACAATTATTTTTTCAACAGATTTTCCCATCGCTATTCCAGTGAATTTGAAAATTGCATCCCGTGTTTTGTGCATAGCTTCATCAGATAGTGTTGAATTTTTTAAAAGTCCGCCGATTAACATTGTAATGGATGCAACGTCCAAGAGAACTTTCCAATCATTTAAGTTATTTTTTTCTGCAATGGTCATCAAAACAGAATTTGAACCTATGTCGATTACTGCAATTCGATGCATATTTCATCTCATTTATTAAGTGTTTAAAAAATCTCATGTAAATTCGATAGATCTAGAAAAGATGTCAACAAAAAACACCTTTTTAATAATGTGCTTGTTTATTTAAAAAAGCCTTGCGAAATGTGGGTATATAAATATTTTCGAACCATGGGTCACTCTAAGGAGGAAGTATGAAAAATTATAAATTGGTAGTAATAGTGTTGTTAATATCCATATTTTTCGTTGGATGCAAATCACCAGAAATGACTTCAGCTAATGTCTATATAAACCAGAAGGATTATCCAGCGGCATTGGAACAGTTGAATATCGAGATTGAAAAGCGACCAGATAATGTTGAAGCATATTTTTTGGCAGGTCAATTGTACGCTGAATTGGACAGTTTAGATAAAATGATAGAGATGTTTGATCGAGCAGTTGAACTTGATTCTACATATGCTGAAGAGATTTATAAATGGCGTCAATCCAAAAGCGGTGAGACTCTTAAGAAAGGGATCAATGCATACAAAAGGAAAAAGGACTTAGATACAGCAATTAAATGGACGAATATTTCAATAAATATTTTACCTGAGTATATAGATGCTTGGAAAAATCTGGGATTTCTTTATCAAGAGAAATTGAGCAAATTCATAAGCAGTAATATTGAGGACAGTATTGACTATTATAAACAAAAAAGGCTAAAGTCTTATGCTAGAGCTTCGGAATTAGATAGAGAAGATGAAGATTTAACTCGAATATATGCTGGTATTATTTTGGAAAATGAAATGCCTGATTCGACGCTTGCAATACTGAAGCCAATTTTGGCTGAAACAAAAAACGTACAAATTCTGATAATTGCTGCCAATGCATATACTATAAAAGGAGAATCTGGAGAAGCACTTGGAATGTTGGCTAAAGCAGAACCTATAGAACCAGAGAATACTTCATTGTTATTCAGTATTGGAGTTATAAATTATCAGCTTAGTAAATTTGATCAGGCTTCCACTTACTTCAAGAAAGTTATCGATTTAGAACCGAAGAATACAGATGCGCTCAGGAACTATATACTAAGTCTTGTATCCTCAGGCAAACAGGAGGAAGCTGAGCCATATTTGATTAAGATATTAAAACAGGATAAATACAACCAAGAGGCATGGGAGATTATTGCAATTATTTGGACACCTAAAGATCCCAAAAAAGGACAAACTGCCGAAAATGTCCGACAAGCATTAATTTTAGGAGATACAGATCAAGCCGATATATTAATAGAAAAATTAAAAATCTTAGAATAATATTCTCAAATTTAACTAATATACTCAAGTATTTTAAACTGATAAAAATGAAATAAAATTCACAAAATTAATAATTGCTAAATTTTTGAGTCACATAAATTCGGTAATCACAATGATAAGTTCTTAACTATTGTAATATGTATAATCCGAGACTGCCCGTATAAATATGTAATATTTTCGTTTTTACTTTTTCCAATTCAGACAATCGAATAATCTCGATATTCAAAAATCCTTAGTAAAATTATTTGAATAGTAAAAATCATTTTTGGATTTTTTTGCACTATTGAAGTGTAATCTTGTGAAAATGTCGAATGTTAATATAATATTGATATGTGTTTTAAGACGTATTGAAAGATAGATTGTTAAACCATGATCTGGGGGATTTGAAATGTGGAAAGTTGAATAAGTAATTAAATATCTGATTGTAATAGCTTTATTAATGATATAACCAAATATGATTGTGTTTTTAATAGGAATTATTAGGAGAAAAATGAAAATATTAAATAATGCTAGAATAGATG
>CAZLTJ010000088.1:0-8299 GCA_964562425.1 uncultured bacterium | reverse complement strand
ATATAATATATATATTCCATTTAAAATTACAACACATTTTTATATTTTTTCATATGAATGATCGAGAAATTATTCAATAGTTTACTTAAATTCATCGATGGAACGACCTTGCTTTTTAAGATAATCCTGAATTGCAGATCTAAGACCCTCCTCAGCTAACATAGAACAATGAAATTTGTTTGCCGGTAAACCACCTAATGCATTTGCGACATCTTTATCCGTTAATTTCCAAGCTTCTTTTAAAGACTTCCCAATAACCATTTCAGTTGCAATAGAACTTGTGGCAATTGCAGCCACGCACCCCAAAGTTTCAAATGCAATATCGATAATAATGTCATCCTTGATTTTTAAATATATATACATCACATCGCCACAAATTGGGTTGCCGACTCGACCTACTCCATCCGCATCATCTATCTTACCCCAGTGATGTGGGTTGCGAAAATGTTCCATAACTTTGGAAGTATACAATCTACCATCTTTGCTTTTATCTATGCTCATATTTCAATCCTTCTTATATGATTTATTAATGGTCAAAATATTTAATACAATTCTACTCTTCGTATATTATCGCATATCTTTATTATTTGAATTCAGGGGGAGCAAACGGTGACATCTTTCTCAGTTTACTAACAATTGGAGGTAATACCCCCAAAACTTTCTCAATATCCTCCCGAGTTGTCTCTCCACTCAACGAAAACCTAAGGGAACCATGTGCATCAGCATGCTCAAGTCCCATAGCAAGCAGCACATGTGAGGGAGCAAGAGAGTCTGATGTGCACGCCGATCCTGACGAAACCTGAATTCCCTCTTCATCCAACATGAATACCATACTTTCACCCTCGACATATTTAACAGAGATGTTTAGAGTATTCGGAACCCTTGGAGCATCCTTGCCGTTAATTAAAACTTGAGGAATTATTTCTAAGATACTTTCCTGCAACATATCCCTCAATTCTGCCATGTATGAGGCTCCTTTGGATATCCTTTCTGAAGAAATCTCCAAAGCTTTCAAAATTCCAACAATACCGGGAATATTTTCTGTGCCTGCGCGTTTATTATTTTCGTGACCGCCACCTCTAATCACAGATGTGAATGGTGCACCTCTGCGAAGATACATTATACCAATTCCTCTCGGTCCGTGAAATTTGTGTCCAGATATTGCTCCATAATCGATTCCCAGTTCGCTTATATCAACAGGGATTTTACCTACACCCTGAACCAGATCTGAATGAAACGGAACACCAGCATTGTGAGCTATTTCAGCTGCTTCTTTGATAGGTTGAATAACTCCAGTTTCGTTATTAGCTAATATAATAGAAACAATTGCTGTTTCTGGTGTAATCGAATCCTTCAGGACGTTCAGATCAATTACTCCAACCGAGTTAACTGGAAGATAAGTTATTGTATAATCGAAATATTTTTTTAAAAATTTGCAAACCTCTAAAACAGCCTTATGCTCGATGGATGATGTAATAATGTGTTTGCCTTTATCCTTTTGTGCCAATACAGAACCCATTATAGCGATATTGTCAGCTTCAGTTCCTCCGGAACAGAAAATAATCTCATTCGAGTTTACTTTAAGAATTTTAGCTATTTTCTTCCTTGAATTTTCAAGAACTCCCTTAAGCTTAAAGGCAATGTCATAAATACTCGATGGATTAGCGAACATTTCTGTAAAATACGGAAGCATTGCCTTAACCACCTCAGGATCGGTAGGTGTGGTAGCATTGTTGTCCAGATAGATCACTTGATCCTCCCAAATACCTGGTGCTTTATTTTAAAGTCAACATACTATCAAAATACTATAGAAGGAATTTACTAATTTGCAATTACTTATTATTAATTCAACCGATTGAGTTTACAATTTTGTAAATAAACACCGAAATAAATTCTCAATCATAGCAATTCTTAAATTACAATCCTTATCATCATATAATAATTTATAGTTTCTTAATACTCAATTTTTTTGAATATAAATATCAACTTAAATTACAAGGAAATTAACTTTACAATATTTATCAACTATTATAGGCAATAAAATTAAAATCAAAAAGCAAGAAATAATTGAATTTAAATAATTTTAAATAAGGTTAATCTCCGTTTCAAACAAATCTTGTGGTAAATGCTAAATTCTTTCAATAATTTTCAATAGAGCTCGAGGAGCTTCCTCAGGTAGAGTATCGTAACCAGATGTTTCGCTTTCCCTAGAAATAACAAACTCATACCGATCTACCATCCGAGCTTTAAACAAATCCCTGTAAGTTTTATCCTTCATATCCGGAATGAAACCATCGCATTCAATTATAGAGAACTCAGGAATTTCCTGCCATTGCTTCCAATCAGCTGTTTCTTCGATTATCTCCTCAATAAGCAAAAGTGTCAATTCTTTGGGAATTTTTTTATTCATGAAATAACCTGTATTGAGTATGTAACAATGCACGCCTTGCTCGAATAGGTTCTTGAATTTAGAATAATCATCTTTAAGTGGATAAGTTCTGAATGGGTTTGCATAAGGTTCGACGACAAGTTTATCGAGACTAATGCCCACAACTCGTTCCGCGGATGTTCTCTTGGTTGCAAGAGTAGTACCCATTGTACTTGCTAAAATGGGATCATCAATTTTCGTTATGGGTGGTAATGCAGGATCTTTCATAAGCCAGAAGATAGCGTTAATTGGGTCCTCAATCCTATCAACCCGATTAGGTGACCAAAGACGGGATTTAATAGCTCGACCGTTGCCGTTTCGGATATCCTCTGTAACAAGGAACATCTCACTTTCCGCATCGCGTGTTATACCAACATTTTGAGCAGTTAGGATATATTTATTATCTGGATCACCGATTGCATAATCCGCTGTTTTGTCGAAATAGGATGGCTCAAGTGCAATGGATGAGCGATCTTTTATATTGATTATAAATGCATCATCGTGAACTATTGTTGTTTCATATTTGCCATGATGCTTTGCATGCGTTAAAGTGGATTTCCCAGAACCGGAAAGACCAAAGAAAGCAAAAACCTTTTTAGCTTTAACATATTTCTTAAGACCAGCATGACAACTTGCGTAACCGTGTCGGTTGGCTGTACCCCATGCAAGAGTTAGTGTGCCCTTTTTGAATTCACCGAAATATCTCAAGCCCAGAAGAGCTGCGACATTATGCATAGGATCGAAAAAAGCTAATCCTAAAGGAAAATCCTTGTGTTCCCAATACGGATCCGAATAGATAAAAATCTCCGAATCCTCGATAGGTTTTGAATTTTCATACATTTCTTTGTAATGAGGATTAATCGTTTGAAAATTTAACATCCAGTTGAGAATATTGTGTTCGAAGCCCTCAGGGATAAGCAAGTGAGCATTAACCATAAAATCGGGATGAAGACCTATAACGGATTGACTGTGATACATTTTCCTGAAACGTGAGCTATAAACTGCCTCCCTTAGGACATCGTTCAGTTTTTTGTCATCGACATTGGGAGTAAATGCTATTCTTCGAGCCTGAGCACATCTGCCAATAACTGCACCGTCGTTAAATACCAGAATTTTTGCATCGGAAGGCAAGCCATGAAATTCTGGTTTATAAATTGGCATATCAGTTATAATGACACCCGATGAGCCTGTTGCGAGGTAATACGCTTCAGATACAGATTCAACTTCATGAACATTGCTCTTATGAAATGCTGTTTCTATGATTGTTCTATACGATGTTATTTCACCTTTATTCTGTAAAGATGCGAAAACCATTTTACCTCCATTTTTTTTGAAAAATTAGACTCTCGACATAATTTCGTAATTAATCGTTAAGAATTATACTGTCAAGGGATATCGTGAATAAAGGAAATGGATTTATCGTAGAAATTATGAACTATCTTTTAATGTATGTATAATCAATATTTTAGACATACCTCTTTTTATAGTGTATGACACATCATATTCCTGCCCACAACAATCCCACCTGAGGTGTCGTGGTTTGAATGCGAATTTTTCCCAGGTTATCGTAGATTATCCGGTTCTGCACGTTATAGAAGTGCCTTTATTTCTTCAGTTATTTTATGAAACATCATTTGTTTTCTTCGATCGATATTTCCAACCATTGGCACAATTGCTCTTTTTTTCCTATTAACTCTAAGTTTTTCCTTTTGATCCATCCATTCTGGAAGAAGTACATCTATAAAATCCGGAGCGACGAATGCATAATTTGCACCACCAAAAGTATATTCTCCAGCCTTCTTACGAACAAAAACAGGTCCTTCATTGGTTATATCTAACCCAAAATCGTTATGTAATCCTATTCCAACAAAATATTTCCAATTTATATCTGGTTTACCTATGTAATTAATAGGAAGTGAAAATTCGATTTTATTCTCAGTAATATTATATAGACAATTTACTATGTTAGATGTACAAAAAATATCTTCATCGTAATCATCTGCAATCGTTATACCAGTCGTTATTTTCACTAAAAGATTATAACCATTACCTTCTCTAAACATAATTCCAGATAAAAATGTATTAAGTTCTTCACTATCTTTATATCCATTATTAATGGCTATTACAACGCAACTTGTAAATTTTTCACCAGTACTATCGCAAACAATTGGCCCAACTAATTTATTTAATTTTATCCTGAAATAAGCATGAGTGCTATCCTTTAACAACTCGAATAATCTTAAATCAAACATTCCTTTCTTAAATCTCTCATCCAAAGGATATGTATAATTACCATCACCATAATCATCACCAATTGGGTCAGTCATTGAAAAAACAAGTTTAGCATTTGGTGGAATCGAAAATCCCACTTGTGGAATATCTAAATTTAACAAATATTCGTGCCACTGTTCTTCCAACTCATAGATTGTGAAGCCATAAACATATAGGAAAGTTTTATCTAATTCGTTTTGCAGGTTTGATATGCTGCATAATTCCTTAAATTTTTGTATTCCGAATTTGTCCAATAAAAATCGCACAAATGCACTAGCCTCAGGATATATTATTTTTCCTATTTTTCCTTTGAAATCAGAAGGCTTTAAAGAAATAAGATCTTTTAAAGGTATATATGTCGGTTGAGTAATTAGATTCTTTGTTTGAATTAATGTGAATTCGGGTTTGCAACCAATGAATCCACCTAAACAACCAGCTAAGCCTTCACTTAAGGCAATACACTTGTTATTTTCATCTGTGAAAGGTTCTAAAAAGTGGACAAGTTCATGTGGGTGATACAAAGAGGTTGATACTATAATATTCCATTTTCTACTTCCATACCCATTAGAAGGTTTATGTATAATTAGATCACCACATTCTTTTCTTGAATTAGCACAATAATAATCTATTTTTTTCTTAGGCACTTTTATCTCAAAAAAATCACAAAATTCTTCACACTTTTCATCCATAGCTTCAACTTCAAAAATATTATCCTCAATACCGATGTTTGGTGAGTAATGATAGATAAAATATTTACTCTCATAAGTTTTCCATTCTCTTGTTAGTAAGTGAAAAGGATGAATGAGTAACCATCTGTTATCTTCATTAATAACATAATATTTCATCGGTATATCTTCAATATAAGTATATTCTAGCGAGTCTTTTAGAATCCAGTTAAGGTTTATAATATAATAATCCTCTTCGTATTTGATAACCTTGATTTCAAATGTATAATACCTAAAGAAATAGCTTGCTTTTGCAAACGAAAGGGATCCACCAACTTTTAACGGCCAATAACTCCAAAATCCTTCTCTGTCTCTGGATTCTTTGCTCCATAGTTGGTAAACTGTTATGCTATCACCATTTTCTACAGCAGAAACATAGGAGTCTATGAGATTAACGGCATTTGTTCTAGTAAAAATATGGATATTATTATCAAAACATCTAACAAAAGAAATAACAATTACAAGTAGTATTAAGATAATACTTAAATACTTTACAATAATAATAGAAAACCTCTTAGAATTAGATAAAGCCTTAAGCATTTTAATCTTTAATTTTTTTAGAAATTACAATCAAGTTTTCAAGAATTTTATTTTTAATATTTATAAAATGTAATGGATATCTTCTTTAATTTTGTTAAACTCAACCTCCACCTGTTGTATCTGAGCTATCTTTTAATTGATCATAATAATTATCTGGATCAAAGAAATCTTCCCAATCAATTTCAGGAAATAAAGTACTATCGGGCTCTTCACTTAAGAAATCCGTATCTCTTATACGTTTAATAATACTACCCACTCTACCAGTTGTGTCATAATCTACTTCTTCATCTACAAGTCTACCAGATGTATCCTGTTCTTCTACTTCATTTCTACCAGTTGTATCCTTTTCCCAATGAGGTGGTAATAGATCTTCCCAACTTGGTTCATCGCATTGACGCATCGGCTCTTCTTTTGGCCATCGCATATTACCTCTCTCAATTCTCGAAGCAACTCTGAATCCTCTTTTTATCGATACATCCTTAATCCTCTTTCTTCTCGCATCATAATACATATCATCGATCCCAGTCAGCATGAAATCACCGCGATACAACAGCCCCACTTGTGGTGTCGTGGTTTGACTGCGAATTTTTCCCAGGTTATCGTAGATTATCCGGTTCTGCACGCTGTTCGAGTTGAAGATTACAACTGTCGAGCCGTAAATATCCGTTACTATGTAGTATGTGTTATCGTCGTCTTCGTAACCGAGCAGGTAGTTTTTGCACCAATGATATCGTTTCCACTCGTTGTCGTCCTGGTCGAATTCACCGAGTTGCTTTACACTATCGAAATCGAAACCTGAGTCGCGGGAACTGGTTTCATAGTTGCGAAGGTTTCCAAGAAGGTCTATGTTGAATTTCAATGCTGCAGCCGATGGTGTCGTTATCAGGTCCAGTACTTTATAATTGTTGTATGCAAACGATGTGGTCTCTTGCGGCCCAACGCCTGGGGTAAATACTCGAGATGTCAGAAGACCTATCGTGTTGTAATTGAATACAGTAGCATTGTTGCCCTCACTGATGTTGGTGAGAAGATTGATGTCGTTAAATGTGAAGTTATGAGTTTTACCTGAAGACGTGTCCTGCAATTGTGTCATATTACCGTTGTTATCGTAAGTTTGTGTTAGCGTATATGCACTGCCCCAGACACCTTGAACGTTTGTCTTGTCCTCCTCGGTTATCCGTCCAACGTTGTCTCGAGGATCTGTGATTTTCAAATTTTCGCTTATCATTTCAAATATACAATCCGCTTCGTAATTGAGACCTCACCATTATTTGCTCGAACAAAATATATCCCGCTTCTTATGTTTCTGTCTGGTTTCCAAATAAAATGAGAATCTTTCGAGCGATAAATAACTCTTCCTTTTGTGTCTAATATTTCAATCTCCGAATCTCTATTAACATCGATACAACAAGAGGAGTTAAATGGATTTGGATATGAAGAAATGCTCATTGTATTTGGAATTGCTTTTCTTTGTTCCATGATTTCTGATAGGGAATATTCAATGATAACATCTGTATAAAGCGTATCGATGCCATTAAATTCATAACACTTGATCTCTCCAACATCCTTAGCATATAGCCAATAAAGACCAGTTAGAGTATCATATGAATTTTCAAATGTATCGATTCCCATTGTAGAAACACCGCGATAGAAAATTTTATACTCAAACCCTAAAGAATTAAGAAAAGTATCAACTTCTGTAATCACAGTATCCACAATAAAAGTATTCACAACATACTTTTCCACTCTGTCAAACCATTTAACCGGTCCATCATAATATGTAGTTTCATCCTCACAAACCTTCCATGTATCACCAACTACAAATGTTGTGGGTGCTAAAAAATGCATAGCCTGTTTTCTCAATCCAATCCTGGGTACATAAAGCCAAGTTTCATATGAGTACATTCCATCGCTTCTTATTGAAGAAAAAGTAGTATCTGTGCCCCAAAAACCTATATCGATTCTAATATATGTTTTTATAGTATCGTCATAAAAAGTGTCCACATATTCTTTACTAAGTGTATCTGGAGAATGCGGATCAAAATTGGATACATAGACCCATTTATTGCCTACTTCAATAGGCATATAATCAGAAATATTAATCGTTTGAGCAAATCCTATGCTAAACATTCCTAGTAGTGATAATATAAGGAATAATTTCTTTATATTCTTATTCATTGTTTACCTCCTTAAAACAACTCCTCCACCTGTATTCAACGTTTGGTAAGGCACATAGTGCTTCAAACCAGAATACTGATAGTCCGACATAACAAAACCCTTCATCTTGGTTTAAGATTACATTTAAATGAAATTATCGATCGATATAATTACCTCC
>CAZLTJ010000087.1:0-8318 GCA_964562425.1 uncultured bacterium | reverse complement strand
CATTCTATGCAAGATGGTTCATAAATCGAATTCGTGAGGGCTATGTTATAGTGAGAAATCCTTTCAATTACAAAATCCAAACAAGAATTTCGCTATTACCTCAAGATGTTGCAACAATCGTTTTCTGGACACGTGATGCTGAACCGCTGATCCCTTTTTTCCCTGAACTTAATGAGCGAAATATTCCGTTTGCATTCCTATGGACAATAACAGGCTATTCGCGCAACCACGAACCGAATGATGTTAGCTTATATCACGGGATAGAGTCTTTCGAAAAAGTTGCGGAAATTGTCGGTCCAAATAGAATAGCATTGCGTTACGATCCAATAATTATTACAAAAAAATATAGCCCACAATGGCATTTTAATGTTATTGAAAAACTGATAAATTCTCTTGCTGGAAAGACAAATAGAATCATCGTGAGTCGATTATCACCATATAGAATGGTTATGAGTCGATTGAGAAAACTCGATCCCGATTTACTTGAAAATCCGTTAGATAACGAGGATGTAATGCGTCTTTTCCAAGAAATCGTGAGTCTTGCTGCGAAAAACAATTTAATAATGCAATCATGTTGTCAGAATAACGAACTAAGCGAATTAGGTATAACCGACGGACCTTGTATCGATGTAGACTGGTTATCCAAAGGTTTAAAAATAGCATTAAAACACACATCCGATCGAGGTCAACGGGAATATTGCCTATGTGCAAAAAGTGTAGATATAGGTTCATACGATACGTGTCCTCGACTATGCGAATACTGTTATGCATTCCGAAGCAAACTTAAAACCCTCAATTATTTCAGACTTCACGATCCAGCAAGACCTTCATTGGATGCATCTATATTGTAATTTAAAACAATAACTTCTCTACAGTCACAATATGGCAAATTGATCCTCTGATGACAGCAATGTACCCGAAGAAAAATTTTGACTACCAATTCATGAACTTCTAAATATATTAATTAATTCAGATTTTATATCTCAACATCGCACCAACACCATCTATTTTAGACATTATTTCACTACCAGTTTCAATGAATTCAACGTATGAGGAAATATCCTTTGCAAGATTAACAAGCTCTTCTTGAATTGCAGGATCAAGCGACTTGTCAAGAATTAACGTATCGACTTGACCAAACATTAACGCCTTTCGTACATTTTCAATCCCAAAGCTTGCCAATCCTTGCCTTTTCAATTCTCCGACAAATATGCTAAGCAATTTTCTTTCGCTTTCACGTTCAACCTTCTCATAAATCGGAGCAACACGCTTTATAAATTCATCATCACCCGCATCGAGATCCCATGGAATCTTCCCAATAACACAATTCTTAATGGATTTGGGCAATTCATTTGCAATGGCAGTAAGGATTCTATCGTTGCCAGCCATAAATATTCTATTAACTTTATCTATTTCAAACACCTTTGCAGCATCACTTGCAACTTGTTTTGCAAAATGCTTAACCTGTTTTGTTCTCCGCCGTTGATACCTCATCTGCGACCATCCACCCACCTTTGACAAATGATGAATTTTCGCCCTTAAAGAACTCACATCCTCCATAACCTGCCCAGCTACAATTAGAATCCTAGCTTTAGAAGCATCAGCAAGTATTACACCTACAGGTTCGTATTCATCGAGTTCAAAAGCTAATGGAGCAATTATAGCTTCGTTACTCACTGCAAGCAGTTGTTTAGGTGGGATAGAAAGTTCCAAGCCTTCACAAAAATCAGCGCCAATATCTGCGAAAAAAGCTAAGCCAGGTCGATTATAGCCTTTAGATTTTTTTTGAATCAAAAAATCATTCAATAATGAAAGTGAAAAGTCTAAATATTCTTTTTCATTTCTTGTTAAAAACGGCACAAGCTTCTTGCCTTCATATTCAATAAATCTATCAACCAAATCCCAATCGCCGTATGTATGCAAATAGACAGATAGCACGCTTCTGTCAGTTTCCGATAGACTTGCTAATGCGTGTAATACTTCCTCAGATATTCTCATCAAAACCTCCAATTTTAAAAACAATTGTTGAAAATATTATCCTCACACAATAAATCCACAAAGCTGCTTATGTAAAATATACACTCTCTTTAATATCATCTATTATATCGATTTATCAATCGATCTCTTGACTTTCTTTTAGCATAATTTAGAATATTATTAAAAATCGTATAGTTTCAAATAATTTATTTGAAATAAGTTTTTTAACAGTCTGTGAATATAACTTGAAATAATTTTTTAATTTATGAATAGATACTTGCTTTTCCCTTTATTTTTTTCTAATTAAGTAGAAATTTATAATAGGAGATAAAATGAAGAACTGGAAAGACATCCTACATTTTTTTTATGGTTGGGGATTTTGGTATTGCGACCCACTGACATTTATAGAGGGTATAGATGATAAGGATTTGTTTTGGGTTCCAGATAGCAATTCTCTATGCATCTTATGGCATGTTGGGCACATAGCTCACAGGGAAAGATCGCATATCGGATTATTTATTCAGGGTCTTGGTGCTGAAATCATTCCACAGCAATACGAAATTTTCGGGACAGAATGGGTTTCTGTTAAGCAACTTAAAAGATCAATTAACTCTATTGCAGAGGTTCTAAGTTGGGTTAGAGAAGTCCGCAAAGAAAGCCATAATTTTATAGATACTCTTCACGAGAAACAGTTGAATTTCGTTCCTATGAATTCCCCCTATGGCGGAACAATAAGCCAATGGTTGTTTATTACAGTAGCCCATACAGCCTTACATATTGGTAAAATTCAGCAATTGAAAGCTATGTTGAAAGGTGTGAAGGATAGTCCGTGTTGATTTTATATGATTATCTCACCGAAAAAATGCTGCAATATTACCTACACAGATAAGTTCACTCTTCGATTAAAAATTCTTTTTTTATCACAATCAGAGACCTTCTTTAATCCATTTCCAAGCCTTTTTCTCGTCATTGTTGTTGAAATACTTCTCGTTAATCGGGAAAATATATCATCCCCTTTTGTAACCCAATTTAACCACTCTGAATCACCAATGATAGCAATCCTTTCAAATTTATCTCGATGCTTAATCGCAAATTTAAACTCATCTAACATAGCTCCGGAATTCAAACCTTTGAAATTTTCAAGATACATTAACACTCGGAGATTCCAGTTTTGGCGATTGCTTTTTCAAAAATATCCATCAACTCATCATTACATTCATCGGTAAGCTTACCGCGAAGCTTAACTGCTACAATTGCTACCTCGGTTCCATCCAGGATTTTATACATATCATTCCTTCTGTTAAGTTTCATGTGTGCAAATTTTGATTAATATAATGTCACTCAAAAAAAATCTAAGAAAAAAAGTAGATAATCTGAATAATTGTCTGCAATCTCATAGCTTTTCATCTGAAGAACTACTCGCAAATAACACAGACAAAATCCACTACTTCCTTATTTGCTCTTGAAAAGTGTAGAGATTAAATTATCTTTTTTATATGTTATACATTTTGTTATTGCTTTGTTTCTCTTTGGTTTCTTTTCTCTTGCGTATAAATATTAAGAATATTGTAAGAGTTTATTGTATAGTAGTATATTATTCTGTTAATATATTATATCGATTGTAGATTACAAGTAAAGTCTTAAATTTACAACTCGAGGTATGAAAATGACTAAATTTCAAGAAGATCCGTTATATGGCGATGGTGCTCATTATGATGCTCATCACATAAATTATGATTGTGACTTGCAGTTCTACATAAAATATGCGAAGAATTCAAATGGACCCATACTTGAACTTGCATGCGGGACAGGACGACTTACAATTCCAATCGCCCAAAAAGGACTGGATGTAACCGGATTGGATATTTCCGAAGGAATGCTTAAACAAGCCCGAATGAAATCGAAAAAGTTAGGGTTGAATATTGAATACATTCTTGCTGATTGCAGAAATTTCAATCTCGAAAAGAAATTCAATTTGATATACTATCCATTCAACTCAATTGCACATTTAACAAAAACATCGGATATTGAAGCTTGTTTTTCATGTGTAAAACATCACATGACAGATGATGGAATTTTTATCGTCGATCATTTCAACCCGTGCTTAGACATTCTCAATCGCAACCCAAACGAAGTAAGAGAGGCAACAAGATATCCCGATCCATATAGCTCGGAAGAAGTAGTAATATCGGAGACTCTAAAATATGATAAAGCTACTCAAGTAAGTCATGTCAACTGGTTTTACAAAGTTCATACAGAAGCAGAATTTGTACATGAATTACGTATGAGGGTAATTTTTCCTCAGGAATTTGACGCTCTAATGAAGTATAACTCCTTTGATATTATCAATAAATTCGGTGATTTTGACGAATCACCTTTCCAATCAGATTCTCCTAAACAAATCATGGTTTGTAGAAAGAAAAAATAATATCATTTATAAGACATATAGTGCTTTGTTTTAATAATATAACTTAAGAACTAAAACTTTATAAGACCTGAAAAGAAGCACAATAATATGTTACACTCTTTTATATGTTGGAATTTAATATGGCGTTAAGAGAAGAATTTGAAAGATCCGGTAATTGGCTTTTTCGATGGAGAAGTTTTTTACCACTGCTTATGATTTTGATAATTATTCCAGGGTTTATAGTAAACAGTTATTTGTATGGCAGTTATAGGCAAAATCATTTCTGGGTGCTTTTTTGCCTTCTTGTATCATTTTTCGGATTAGTAATCAGAATATACACAATAGGTCATATATATAGTGGGACATCCGGTCGAAACACTCAAGAGCAAGTAGCCGAAAGACTTAATTCTACTGGAATTTATTCTATCGTAAGACACCCATTGTATTTAGGGAATTTCTTTATATGGCTTGGAATCTCGTTATATGTTCGGGAATGGTGGGTTACTCTTATATTCGTTTTAATTTTCTGGTTATATTACGAGCGGATTATGTTTGCAGAAGAACAATTTTTACGTGTAAAATTCGGGGAAGATTTCGAGAAATGGGCAGAAAAAACTCCAGCATTCATTCCAAATTTTCGCAAATGGAAACCTGCAATCAGTCCTTTTTCCGTTAAGAGAGTTTTAAAAAGAGAGTATTCTGGTTTTTTCGCTATCATTGTGTCATTTGTTATCTTGGAAATTCTTGGCAAATTGATAATCGAACGGAAATTGGGTATCGACCCGATATGGGTTGTTATTTCTATATTCGGTTTGGTAATCTACTTACTTTTGAGGATACTGAAAAAATTTACGAATCTATTAAATTTTGATAATAAATAAACTTTATTTTTCATGGGAAATAACTGCTGTCAAGCTAATAATACAATAATAGTTCCGATAAAATACCGAAAATATTTTACCATACATAACTGTTTAAAACAGTTCCTGTGGCATTTTCGATTCACAGATTAGCAGTATTGTAGCTATCAGATTTCTCCAAGTGTTTATTTGAATAAATAACATAAGATTACATCATAGAACTGCTGTAATCTCTTGGTTAGCTTAATTAAACCGAATTAGTTTCCCAACGGATTTTTTTAATCTTTCCAATTATCAATAAGTAATTTCATCTTCAATAAAAACCTCCCCAGTCTTGTCCCATTCCCATTTTCAAGAACGAAAATCCTACACAAACCCAGATAAAAATGAAAATAATACTCAACACAATACTTACAATAACCATTATGCCAGAAAGCTTATAGAAGAAAGAAACTCTTTCCAAGTATTGATTCAACTTTCCCGGGTCTTTGGAATTAATAAACTCCTGTCCTCTATTACTTGCTTGAAGCATTATAACTCCTATCCATATTGGTATCCATGCATAAATAATTCCCACAACGGTCAAGACATTTATTGCCCCCGAAATAATGGCAATGATACCCAGAAACTTCAACCAACCTTTGCCCTTATTAATCTCGAGACTGTAATTATTCCACAACTGTTCCTGAATCTCCACTTGTACCCCCTTTTTGTTGAAGAAAAATTAATATCGAACCGTAATAAATTTATTATAACACTTTTAAATTAAAAGTATATTTTTTAGTTAGGAGGGAATATGAAAATTAACGATAAATTAGAATCCGTTTACGAACATCTAAAACCTAAGCAAATTGTAATCGAACTAAATAGATATATCATAGGTCAAAATAAAGCGAAACGTGCAGTAGCCATAGCAGTGCGAAATAGATGGCGAAGATCGAAAATAGAAGCACCCTTGGGTGACGAAATTATTCCCAATAACATTCTTATGGTTGGTCCCACTGGTGTCGGGAAGACTGAGATTTCCCGTCGCTTGGCAAAGTTAGTATCTGCACCGTTAGTTAAAGTCGAAGCTTCCAAATTTACCGAAGTAGGCTATGTTGGTCGAGATGTAGAGAGCATGATAAGGGATTTGGTTCAGGTTGCTGTGGATATAATTAGAGATGAGATGTCTACTAAAATTGATAAAATCGCAGAGAAAAATGTTCGACAAAGAATTTTAGACGCTCTCATACCCAAAAGCGATAATCATCCGGAATCCGAAAGTTATATCAGAACTAGAGAAAAAATAGGCTCCCAACTCGATTCGGGAAATCTTGATGAAAAAGAGATCGAGTTATCTGTTTTAGCAAAATCTATGCAAACCCTCGAAATTGTGTCGCAAAGCGGATTCGAGGAGTATGGTGTAAATTTCCAGGAGATGCTCAGCGAAATTTTTGGAAAGAAGAAAAAGAAACAAAAGTTGACAGTTAAACAGGCGAAAAAAATTCTCTTTCAGGAAGAAATTGATCGACTCCTCAATAAAGATAGAATAATTGAAATTGCCAAAACACGTACTCAGGAATCAGGGATTGTATTCATCGACGAAATTGATAAAATTGTTGGTTCTAACAGTAGTTCTGGACCAGATGTCTCACGTGAGGGTGTACAAAGAGATCTTTTGCCGCTTGTTGAGGGAACAAGCGTTACAACTAAGTATGGTATTATTCGCACCGATCATATTTTGTTTATTGCTGCTGGTGCCTTTTCAAATTCAAGTCCATCAGACCTTATACCTGAGTTTCAGGGAAGATTTCCAATTAGAGCTGAACTGTCATCTCTTTCTGCAGAGGATTTTAAAAGAATACTTGTCGAACCAGAAAACTCTCTGATAAAACAGTATACGGCTTTATTAGCTGCTGAGGGTATAAAACTTGAATTCACAAGTGCTGCAATAAGTGAGATATCAGAAATAGCTTATGAAATCAATCAGAAAACCGAGAATATAGGTGCCCGAAGGCTTCACACAGCGTTAAGCCTACTTTTAGAGGACATTTTATTCGAAGCGCCCGATATTTCACCGAAAAATATCAAGATTACAAAATCCACAGTTGTCAAAAAACTATCTTCAATCGTTGAGGATGAGGACTTGATGAAGTTTATCCTATAAGTTTGCATTGCTCACAGAATCTTTCACTAAAGGCAATAGTTATGTTAGTTATTATTTTTTTTTTGTAGAATCACCGATGTGATGTCAATCTTCATTTTAACATTGAAAATAGATAATTTATGCAGTGGCTCAATTTTTCACAAAGTGTAATCTATTTCGATATATTGCCAACTCAGATTTAATTAAGACATAATTCAACCTATAAGTCGACTATCCATTAATATTCAATACTTAAATTTATCCTCGACAAAATGAATTGTTCGATTTAATTGGATATATTCAAATCGATTTGATACCGCAAGGAGTTTATGTTCTCTATGAAAACTAATCAGATAAATTTCTACAATCAATTACTTCAGTTCAAAATGAATAAAGCAAGTGAACTAGAATATAATAAACAAAGTGAGGGACAATGATAGTTAGACTAATCGCTGTATTAGTTTACATTGCAATGATTGTCATAATTGGCATCCACGGAATGAAAAAGATAAAATCATTTTCAGATTTCTTTCTGGGTGGCAGAAATGTGGGTCCCTGGTTAACCGCTTTTACATATGGCACAGCATATTTTTCCGCAGTGCTTTTCATAGGCTTTGCTGGGAAAATCGGCTGGGGATTTGGAATGTCAGGTTTGTGGATAGCAATAGGAAATTCCCTGATTGGTGTGTTACTCGTCTGGTGGCTTCTTGGAGGTAGAATAAAAGAAGCCTCTCACAAATTGAATGTTCACACAATGCCAGAATATCTCGATGCTCGATACAATAGTCCGTTTCTAAAATATTTCACAACAATAGCTATTTTCATTTTTTTCATACCGTATACAGCTGCTGTTTTTATGGGACTGAGTTACCTTTTCGAGATAAGTTTTGGCATTCCATATATATGGGTTTTGATCTTTATGGGCGTTTTCACAAGTGTCTATTTG
>CAZLTJ010000086.1:0-8334 GCA_964562425.1 uncultured bacterium | reverse complement strand
GGATTGGTGTAGATATAGGGCAAGCGACTATTCAGCTTTATATGGATGAGATTAGTAAAGCAAAAACAGTTTTTATTAATGGACCTCTTGGGATTTTTGAAATAGATAAGTTTTCTGAGGGCACATGAGCTATCCTTTCAGCAATGACTGAAGTGAAAAATAATGGAGGTATAGCGATTGTAGGTGGCGGTGATTCAGCAGCTGCGGTATATAAATTTAAACTTGATGGTCAAATGACTCATGTATCTACTGGTGGCGGAGCTTCATTAGAATTTATGAAAAATTTGGACCTTCCCGGCATCGCTGCTTTGTCTGATAAAAAATAGCGATAGCATTAATTGAATCTTCTTAAGCACATGAAGAGGATTTTGTTTGAAAGATGTTATCCAACAAATGCTTTGCTCTTATTCAAAAACATGTTTTCAATCGAAAAATTTGATTATGGTTTAATTTAATAGAATATTTTGGAGGTGAGAATGCCTACAATTGGGATTGTAACAGGTGCAAGTAACTCATTGAAAGATAACTATGATATTGTTATAATTGGTGCAGGTCCGGCGGGTCTTACTGCTGGAATCTATGCAGCTCGGGCAAGAATTAATTCCGTTATTATAGAGAAAAATCCAATCCCAGGTGGACAGATTATTAACACTGAGAACATTGAGAATTATCCAGGATTTGATCGGCCAATTGGAGGTTTTGAATTGATGCAATCCTTTAAAAGTCAAGCTGAGAATTTTGGAGTTTCTATTTTTAACGCTGAGGTTGTGAAGCTTTGCAAAGAAAATAATTTATTTACTATAGAAATGGAAACTTCCACAACGAAAACTTCTACTAAGGCAGTTATTATTTCTTCAGGTGCTTCACCAAAATTTATGAGTGCAGAAAACGAAAAGGAATTTATAGGCAAGGGAATTTCATTTTGTGCAACATGTGATGGTGCTCTATATAAGGATAAGGTAGTGTCCGTTATTGGTGGTGGCGATTCTGCTGTCGAGGAGGCTTTATTTTTAACTCGGTTTGCAAAAAAAGTCTATCTGATTCACAGACGTGACAAGCTTAGAGCGGCTAAAATATTGCAAGAGAGAGCATTTTCTAATGAGAAAATTGAACCGATTTGGTCTCATGTTCCAGTTAGAGTTATTGGAAAGGATGTAATTAATGCACTGGAACTGAAATCTCGAGTTTCTGGAGAAAAGAAAATTCTTGAGGTGGATGGTATTTTTGTATATGTAGGATTGAAACCAAACACACAATTTATCCTAGAAAATATGCTGGAACTGGATGAAAGAGGATTTATAGTTACGGATTGTGAAATGAGGACAAATGTAGCTGGACTTTTTGCTGCCGGGGATATCAGAGCGAAATTTCTTCGACAGGTTTCCACAGCTGTAGGAGATGGGGCTACAGCACAATATGCTGCAGAACGTTTTTTGGAGATATAATAAATTGTGGAATAGGAATACAACAAATAAAGTTAGAGTTGGTAACGTTATCATTGGTGGTGGTTCCGAAATTTCTGTTCAATCTATGAGCAAGGTTCTAACTACTGATGTTAAGTCTGTATTACAGCAGTGTGAGAATGTCCGAATATCGGGTGGTGATTTAATTCGAGTCTCGATACCAGATGAGGATTCTGCTTTTGCACTAAGAGAAATTGTGAAAAATTCACCGTTACCAATAATTGCTGATATTCATTTTGATTTTAAACTTGCTCTAAAATCTCTCGAGGCTGGTGTGGCAAAACTCAGAATCAATCCGGGTAATATTGGTTCTCCAGAAAATGTTAAAACAATTGCTAAGGAGGCAAAAGATCGATCTGTACCTATTAGAATTGGTGTTAATGCAGGATCGTTACCGAAGAAAATTTTAAGAAAGTTTGGACAACCAACCCCTGAAGCAATGGTTCTTGCTGTCGAAAGAGAAATTGAGGTATTCAAAGAAATTGGATTTGAGGACATTATTGTCTCTCTTAAGTCTTCTTCACCTATTTTAACGCTAAACGCAAATTTATTATATGCCAAGAAGTTTCCGTATCCCCTTCATATTGGTATTACCGAATCAGGTTTCGGACGGCAAGGGATTATAGCATCGACTCTTGGACTTGGATTGATCCTTAGTAAAGGTATTGGCGATACTATTCGAGTATCACTCTCAGAAGAACCACAGGAGGAAGTTAGAGTTGGACGGGAAATTTTAAGATTTCTTGGTCTTAGAGATTACAGAGTAAGGATTATTAGCTGTCCCACATGTGCAAGAGCTGAAGCAGACATTTTTAAACTTTCACGGGAAATATGGAAGAAGGTTAAAAATTTAGAGCATTCTATTGAGATTGCTGTAATGGGATGCGTTGTGAATGGTCCTGGTGAGGCGTCTCATGCTGATATTGGAGTTGCATGCGGGAAAACACAATCTTTGATATTTGAGAAAGATCGACCTGTTGAGAAAGTGACAAACTCAGAAATTATTAATAAATTATTAATAAGGATAAATGCTATTATTTCCCAAAATAATAAAAGGTTGCTATAACGTAATTTTTTTAAGATTAGTTAAAGTTTTTTATTCTTTAATTTAATCACTTTTGAAATTTGAAAAACTTACTTTATTATTTATTAAAATATAAAATGAATAATAAATAATATAAGTTATTATTCAGTAGTCGATACGGTTAATAAATCTATTTCTGTCAAATAGGAGTGGAGGAAACCAAATGGATAATCTACTTCACAATCCGATAAACAATATTATGACTTGTTTACCAGATAAACTTGAAGCAGAATTGAAAGAGATTGCCTACAGTTTTGGTTACAACCTTCCGGAAAGAATACAATTTTGGTTAAAACGAATTGCGTATATAAAATCCTTTGAAACTGTGGATAGATTTTACACTCAGTCTCCAACTGAGTTACAGCTGGTCTCTATGCTAACTGAATTAAGCTTTTTAATTGATGGATGGAATAATTTAATAAAATCAAAGGAAATGTTGCTTAAAACAGCTAAATTACTTAGGGAAGGGATTCTTCCGCCTGGAAATATTAAGTTGATGTTTATCTCAAAAACTCTAAAGGATTTAGCTAAAGAATCACTATTTATTCTACCGCATCGAATTACAGAATATTTGTATCGATTTGAAATGCTTCTTGACAACTATACTACAGAGTATCTTGCGTTTCATGAAAAACACAATTCAGAATTGATGAAAATTCAGCCTGATTTAGACGAATTAAAGGAAAAACAAGATATAGTTTTGAAGTTTTCTGAGATTAAGCCTATGCAACCTTTTTGCACCGATACTTTATCGAATGAGATAAATGCTTATTTAACTGAGTGGTGCCCATGTGAGCATAAATTGTCCAGAGATGAGATTATTGAGAATTTTATTTGTCCTGAATGCGAACGAACCTTTGTTCACACAAGAGTGCATTCGGTTTTTCACGAAAAGAAAGCCCAATGTGATGAGCTTTTCCAAAAATGCATGAGTGCATTATCTCGAGAATTATCCAGAGTTGTTTTAGAGAAAGAAAATGACCCCATTAAATCCATTATTTCTTCTTTAGCTGTAGCGGATTTATCATCGATCCGCAATATTATGTCCCCGGAATTAGTTAATAGGATAAAAAGTTTGCTTGAAAAGCGCTAGAGAAAGGATGAAAATTTACATCCTCTTGATTTTTTTAAGGAGATAAAAACTTTAATTTAAATATTGTAAAACCTTTTTAATCTAAATGTGTTCCCATCCTGCCAATTCTTTAGGATCGATTAACTCACCAAAGAGACTTGTTTTACTTTGATCAGAAGTTACATATCCCATCATTGTAACTGGAATGTCTAATTCATTTAGAAGTTTTTTTGCAATTTCCTTACCTTGTCCGGCTTTTGCTGTGAAAATAAGCTCGTATTCCTCACCGCTTGTTGCAGCAAATATATAAGGTGAAATTTTAAGTGAATTGGAAATTTTTTCAACTCCCGGGAAAAGGAGAAGCTTTTCCAACTTAATTTCTGCTCCGACTTTTGAATCATCCAATATGTGATTAAGATCAGCCTGAAAACCGTCCGAAATGTCTATAAGGGAGTGAACACTGAGAGAACCCAGCATTTCTCCTGCAAGTAGCCTCGATGTAGGCTTTCTGTGACGTATAGTTATTAAATCATATTCCAGTTTAGTTAGCTCGATACCTAAAGATGGATTCTTCAGGACTGATAGTCCAGCAAGTGATCCACCCAATGCTCCGGTAACCCAGATTTCATCACCTTCAAGAGCTCCACTTCGAAATATTGGTTTTATTACCGAACCTATTGCTGTTATAACAATGTGCAAGCCTTGTTCACTATTCGTTATATTACCTCCAAGGATTTCTATGGATGGTGGTTGACAAAAAAGTTCAATACCATCAAAAAGACGCATTATTTCAGTTTTATTTGTATCCACAGGAATTGAGAGAGATACAAGTATGCCTCGAACTTTTCCACCCATAGCAGCTATATCAGAGGTTGCGGACGAGGCAGCTTTATAGCCTATATCCTCTAGCGAAAAATATTTGAAGTTAAAATGTATCGATTCTACAACTTCATCCGTTGTTAGAAGCAGTTTTTCATTTGCACAATCTAATACAGCACAGTCATCCCCGATGTATCGAGGATAGCGTTTTCGAATTGCATTTATTATTTCAAATTCCATTTGTTATTGACATATTAGTTAATTGCAATCTATTTGTTCGATATGAAGATATTACGAAAGCCGGAATGGCTCAAGAGGAAACTGCTTTCCTCTTCAGAACTGGGTAATGTAATTAAGACCTTAGAAAAATATGGTCTAAATACTGTTTGCCTAGAAGCTAAATGCCCTAACAGAAACAGTTGTTATGCTAATGGTCAGGCTACTTTTTTAATAATGGGTGATGTCTGTACCAGATCATGCAAATTTTGTGCTGTTTTTTCTGGTGCACCGAAATCCCTAGATCCGAATGAATCCCACAAAATTGCTGAAGCGGTCCGAGATTTAAACCTTTCATATGTGGTTATTACATCTGTAACACGTGATGACCTTCCAGATGGAGGAGCATTTGTTTTTGCAGAAGTTGTTATCGAACTCCGAAATGAAATCCCAGGTATACGGATTGAGATACTCACGCCGGACTTTAAAGGCAATTATAAAGCCTTGGACACAGTTCTCAAAACGAATCCTGATGTTTTTAATCACAATATTGAAACAGTTTCAAGGCTTTATTCCAAAGTAAGACCACAGGCTGATTATTCACGTTCGCTTAATGTGCTTAAATATGTTTCAAGGAAATACGATTCAATAATTAAATCTGGTTTTATGGTTGGTCTTGGTGAGATTGATGAGGAGATTTTCGAACTAATGAGAGACCTTAAAGCTTCTGGTGTGCAAATCCTTACTATTGGTCAATATCTTCAACCCAGTTCTAATCATCTTCCAGTCGAAAGATATGTTACTCCAACCAAATTTAAGGAATATGAAAATTTCGGTGAGAAAAATCTCCAATTCATTAAAGTATTTTCAGGACCGCTTGTAAGGAGCTCTTTTATGGCTAAAGATATCTGGCAGAAAATCACAATATCGAATTAAAAATTGTAATTAAAGAGCATTGACTAAAAATCAACAGTAATGAAAATGGATAATCGAATATTTTCACATAGGCAATCTCTTGGACATAAAGGTGAAATGGTTGCTGCAGAATTCCTTGAGAAGAAAGGTTTTTCTATTATTATGCAAAATTTCCGATTTAGAAGCGGGGAAATAGATATTATAGCAAAGGATAATGATACAATAGTTTTTGTGGAGGTCAAGTCTGCTAGATCAGGAGCTTTTGGACATCCTGCTGAATGGGTTGATGAAAAAAAACAGTCTCATCTGATTTCAACCGCAAAGAAATATTTATTTGAGAATAATATTCATGATGTTCCTGTTCGTTTCGATGTTATAACTGTGGATTTTAAGAATAAAAAAATTGACCATTTTGTTAATGCTTTTTATGAAGCTTCATAAAATGCAAATATCTTTGTGACTTACGATTATTAGTATGTATAAGTGTAATATTTCAAAATTCAGATTTATCAGTACAAATCATATAGAAAAAACTTGCGTAAATATAATAAAATCTTTATTCTTGTGTCCGATTTGAAGGAAAAAGTAAAAAGTAAAGGTGGTTTTAATGCCCTGTGGCAGGAAGAGAAAGCTTCGAAAAGTTAAGAGACATAAGTTCAAGAAGCGTAAAAAAAGAGATAGACATAAAAAGAAGAGGTAATCTGCAGTGAAACTGGCTGTACTTTCTGACAGCCATGTTGGTCAGAGAATTTATAAATTTCCATCCAAAGTCCTTAGGAAAATTAGTCATCTCGATGGTATAATTCACTGTGGTGATTATGTCGATTTAAATACTGTTAATATTCTTAAGGGTTTTGGGAACTTTCGTGGTGTTTATGGCAACATGGATGATGCTGAGGTTATCCATATTCTTCCCGAAACTCTTAAATTTGAGATTGAGGATGTTAGGATTGGTTTGCACCATGGATGGGGATCGCCTATCACTTTGAGTAAAAAAGTCCTTCGAAGACTCTCCGAAACCTATCCGAACTATAATTTTGATGTTATATTCTTTGGGCATTCTCATAGACCTTCGGATGTTGTTGTCGACAATGTTAGGATGATAAATCCGGGTGCTATTTCAGGAAATATCTTTTCCAAGAAAGGAACATGGGGTATTATTGAGATTGAAAATCGGAATATTAAGTGGAATCTTATAGAAATTAATCCTACGTAAGTAAAAAAAAATTAAATGGAAAATATTTTTTATAGAGTCCTTGCAATTTTGTTTGGAATTGTGATCCTTTTTGCAGGGAGAAGACTTTTTTTTAAAGCAATTCCTCTGCTTGGTTTTTTATTAGGTGCGTTGTTGGGGCTTGTTATTGCAATTTCAATTTGTCCATCGATTATTTTATCAATTCTCTATGTGGTTATCGGGGGAATTGTCGGTTCGTTTCTTTTTAGTATAGCAAGCTGGATTGCTCTGATTGTTCTTGGTGGATTTGGTGGATGGTCTCTTGCTACAATTCTATTCAGTTGGGTTCCTGATATTCCAATGAAAGTTCTAGGTGTTGTATTAGCTCTTATGGGTATAGCACTTGCGTTTTTTCTGAAAAACGTCATTGTTACTGTGGCAACATCGCTCTTAGGGGCTGTTATGATGACATCGGGGATTTTGCTTATTCCACCCTTGGAATTGTCTTTCCAACAACCGACCCGTGTGTATTTATACATCATACTCTTGACGGTTATAGGAGTTCTCGTTCAATCATCAACAAAGGTTTCTAAATAATTTCCCAATTTTTAAATTTCTATTTCAGAATTAACATCACAAATTAATCGAATTGCTTAGATTTATCATAATTAGACTGTGAGCAATGTTTTTCGTAAATACAGCTTTTACAATTCCTATTTTCCAAAGGATCGAACATGCAATCCCATATTGAGAATAGTATTCCGTCGATACTTTTTTGTTTGTTTTGCGGATCAAAAGCTGACTCATAATTAAACTTAAATTCTTTTTGACCAACCTTCTCATCTCTAATTAGGTTGTATATACAAGATAGATTATCAATTTCAAATCCTGCTCTTGATAGTATCGCACCATATGCGTTAAGCTGAAATTCATATACAGAATTCATATCAGAACTTTTATAGTCGATAATGCATAGATAAGGTAAACCATTTCTGATGGACAAATCCACTCGATCGATTCGTCCTTTTATTAGGATTTTATGCCCATCGATTTCACGCCTTTCTTGAATTGGTACTTCGAATCCTATGGGGAACCAAACATCATCTTTTGTAGTGTTAGTAATACTTTCAAGAATATCATTAAGTTGTTTTTTAGTAAACATCGAGAGGAACCTTGCTTTATTAATCAACAAAGAAGGCTCAGATTTCCAAACTAATTCAAAATTCTCGAAAATAGTTTTTTTTAATTCATAAATTAAATCATGTAATTCTTCATAATGTCCAAAGAATTGCTCTGCAAAACCATTGAAAATCTCAGGGTTATTTAGTTTAAATTTATTGATAAATTGTATCAAAGAAAACGGTGTTAATTCTTTTGCGTGTAATCTGTTACGATGAGATTTAATTCCTTTTCCAAATGGTTCCTCTTTGAAGATTTTCATGAATCGTTTACTTAAAAAGTCTTTTAATGCATCATGAATTGCAGTTCCTATTATTCTCCAGTTTGTTTCTAAAGTAATTTTTTCAGGTTCTGGTTCACCTATACTCTTGCTTAATAAAAACAATAATGGACATATATGATATTTTTCAAG
>CAZLTJ010000085.1:0-8404 GCA_964562425.1 uncultured bacterium | reverse complement strand
TTGTTGTAAACTTAGCTTTACAAAATAATTTTCGATTTACTATTTTCTATATACATTATACTCAATAAGTTAATTAACTTATATATCTTATTTACGTCTCTATTTACACAATCCACTTTCCACCATCCCGATCCAACATCGTAATTAAATATCGCATAGCATCCATTGTGTGATCGTGTACACTATCTTTTTCAGGAAGCTCTGAACTTTTACCCATAACTCCCTCAGGATAGTGATACCCTCTGAAATCAGCAATCAATCGCTTTAATGAAGGATCCAAATACAGCTTTTGCTTATTCGAAGCCGACAAAATTTTTGCTCGAACTAAGAAAATTCCTCGAACAATTGAGCCACCGACAATCCGGATGCGGTCAATACCGTTTCGACGAAGTTGATCCACCATAGCAAATCCGCCTGACTCCTGCCGCGATTGAGTCGCTTCGAACCCAGTGACAAGTCCATCGATTTCGTCGAATGCCACTTTAGCCTGGAATCTCTTACCTGAAGGTAGAATTACTTTCTCGCTCTTAAGTATTGCACAGATTATTTCCGGTGTCATAAAAGACTCGACTATCTCATCAAAAACTTCAACTGTGCCGTCAGGCCTTTGTTGAGCCCACAATAGTGCAGTAGGATTTCTCCATCCAAAATCTGCACATACATATATAGGTAATGTAATATCTGGTGTAATAAGTCTTATGTTTGTTTCGCAAAAATCGTCATACACTTGCCCCAAATACGCTTCGAATGAAGCTTCATACTGCTGTCGGAAAAATTTGGGGTCGAGCATCTTCTTGGCATTCTCGACTTCATCAGGATCCATCAATGGGTTGTCTAAAGTCTTAGCAAACACTGAAGTAAGTATATTGTTACTAACAAGTTCCCACACCCAATTATGACCATTTGGCGTTGTGGTTATAAATCCCAATCCTTTTGTGGATATAACTCTCGAGTAAAGTGTGTCCCATGTCTTTCGATCCACGATCGCAGCTTCATCTAAATGGAAATAATCGAGAGTCAGTCCGTAAAGTCGTTCGGGAATTTCCGCTGATCGGAAGAGAATTACGCTACCGTTTCTCAGCCAAAGTTTATTTTGGGTTTGCGAGAACTTTTTAAATGCTCCTTTTGGGAGTAATAGTCTCCACAACGGCAAAATTACATCTCGTATCATAGGGTATGTTGGCGCAACCACCGCACCCACAGAACGTTTGCGCAAAGCTTGTTTGATGGATTTTACTGTTCCGGCGAAGCTCTTTCCAGAGCGTACTCCACCCACAAATCCGCTAAATCTCGATTTATTCGAAACAAATTCTCGTTGTTTATCCGAAAGTGAGAGATGCATTTTAACTCTAATCTTCTTGTAAATGTCCACATATTCATTAAATTATTCATAACAGGTGAAACCAAATTACCCTTTGCAGAATAAAGGGGTAATTTTTATTTACAATAAGGGGTCAATTATGGCATTAGTATGGCCTAATCCGTTCAAGAGACGACTAGGCAAAAAAAAACGCTTCGACCTAAAGGAATTCGCTCGTCGAATGCGAAAACTTGAGGAATCGGATGAGGAAAAATCACCGGAACAACCAAACGAAAAACCTCAAAGTAACGAGCAAAAGAAATCCTCAGGTACGTGATCATAAATAACCAATATCTGGTTACCAGATTAACGAAAATTCCAACAATCTTCATCGATTATTAGATTAAAATACCTCATAAACGTTGTCCTGTTCAATTTGTTGAAGTATTTCCGAGAGCATCTTCACAACCGGTGCCAACTCAGAGATTTTGCTGCTCTCATTGCTCAGCATTTTTATTCTCGCTAAAATGGAGCTTATTGCCTCCTCAAGTTTTGCTTTAAGGGCATCGCTTTGTTTAAGCTTATATTCAAGCCACCATCTCTTTAAAGTATCTACACTTATGCCAAGTTTTTTTGTAGCTGTTCTATAATCAGGCTTCCCATTTAACAAGTTTCTATCCAGCCATTTAAGAGCTTCCTCTTTGTTTTCTTTTGAATATTTTTTTCTAAATTTCTCCATAAATACCGCCTTTTTAGCAGATATTTTTGTATTTTCCGAGACTAATGTAACATATAGTTACATATCCGCAATTTATTTTACTCTTTTTCCCCAAATAAGGGGAATCTGTATCGTATTTTGTTAGCAATATTTCATTATTCATACCTTTACCCGATTCCGATTATATCAGAGCCTCCTTCTCCCTAAGGAGAGGGAACAGAAAGCGCATCACTAAAAACTCCCCTTTCTCTTTAGGGAGAAAGGGGTTGGGGGATAGAGGGGATTACAAAGAAAGGAACTAAGAGATAGAGAGGGTTACAAAGAAAAGGTTTTTTGTAGGGATAGAGTATGCTATTAAGAAAAAGTTTATTATGATAGAGGTGATATCGAATAAAGAGAGCGATAAGAATTAGAGATTATTATTTAATCAAACAAATCGCAGATTATATGTAAAATAAAACATTACTTTGAATTATAGGGCTTATTTTTATTTTTATTCCTATGATAGATTTCTCAAGAGAGTTAAATCCGCAACAATATGCAGGTGTTGTCGCAACCGAGGGACCAGTTTTAGTTTTGGCAGGTGCAGGTTCCGGTAAAACACGCATGTTAACGTACAAAATTGCTTACATGGTCTATAAATTAGGCGTGGATCCGTTTTCTATTCTCGCAGTTACCTTCACCAATAAAGCTGCAAGAGAGATGGTTGACCGAGTGCAGCAACTTCTGAAGATAGATATGAAGAAGTCCTGGGTGGGGACATTTCACTCTTTGTGTGGAAAAATCCTTCGCAGTGTAGGTGAAGTAATCGATATAACACCGGATTACATAGTATACGATCAAAGCGATTCTATTCAGCTTGTGAAAGCTATCATTTGCGATTTCGATTTGAATCCCAAAACTATAGATCCAAAAAAAGTTCATAATGGAATAAGTTCTCTAAAACGAAGGCTGATTTTTCCTGAAGATTTTGTAAACCTCGTATCGAATCCAGGAGAAAAAACGCTCTCAAAAATATATAATCGTTATGTGGAACTCCTCAGAAGAGCGAAAGCAGTGGATTTCGACGATATGATCTCGCTGGTTGTGCAAATATTTCGAAAGTCTAAGAAGAGTCGGGAGAAATATGTGAATCGATTCAACTATATATTAGTAGATGAATTCCAGGACACAAATGAAGCCCAATTTGCGTTTCTAAGAGAACTCACAATTACACACAACAATATAACTGTTGTTGGCGACGATGATCAGTCGATCTATTCGTGGCGTGGAGCACAGTTGAGAAATATACTCGATTTCCCGGAATATTATCAAAACGTGAAAATTATTAAGCTTGAGGAAAACTATCGCTCTACTGGGAACATTTTGGAAGCTGCTGGGGAACTAATTAGCAATAATCGAATGCGACATAGAAAAAAACTGTTTACCAATGCGCCTAAGGGTGAAAAAGTTATGCTTTTGAAATTCGCTAACGATTTATCTGAGGCAAATTATGTTGTTGAACAAATTAGTGAACGGATTAGCCACGGCGAAAAGGCGGGGGATATTGCGGTGCTATATAGAATTAATGCTCTCTCGCGGCTTTTTGAGCAGGAATTTCGCTCGAGGGACATTCCGTATATTGTTGTAGGAGGAGTGGGATTCTATGAAAGAGCAGAGATTAAGGATATAATAGCCTACGTTCGACTAGTAATAAATCCGGATGATGACCTTGCACTTAAGCGCATAATAAACAATCCTCGCCGTGGAATTGGGCTAAATACAATGGAGAAAATAGAGGACCTTGCTAAATCTGCTGATATATCGATGTACAAGGTTATTTCTAATGACAATCAGCTTCCATTACGGTTAAAAAGAATTCAAGCATTGAGCAAGTTTGTAGAAATGATAGAAAAATTTAAATTAAACATAAACGATATAAAACCATCTGAGCTAATACAGGAGCTATTGGAGGAGACAGGATACCTGAGAATGATTCTCGAGGATGATTCGATCCAGTCTCGCACTCGAATGGAAAACTTGGGGCAGCTAATTACCGCAGCACAGGAATTTGAAAGCAAGGACGACGAGCCTACTGTCCTAAATTTTTTAAACTCGATAACATTAATGACCGATATAGATCGCTGGCATCGTGGAGATGATGTGGTTAACCTTATGACAGTTCATGCTGCTAAAGGATTAGAATTTGAGACAGTTTTCATTGTCGGTTTGGAGTTGGGTATTTTCCCATTAATAAGAGCATTAAAAGAAGATGATCAGTTGGAGGAGGAGCGAAGGTTGTTCTATGTAGCGCTGACCAGAGCAAAACATAATGTATTCGTGTCGTATGCTAAGCAGAGGGCAAGATTCGGCACAGTTGAGGAGCTTGGCAAGTCATTGTTTGTCGATGAACTATCTAAAGATGCAATTCAATTTATAAATCTTGCTCCTGAAAGTTCCATTACATTCGGATACGATTTCGCAAAATCGAAGGGAATTAAAATTACACGGACTTATGATGATACAGGACCTAAAATTGCATTTAAACCCAATAAAATGGTATTTCATCCATTTTTTGGCAAGGGGAAAATCATCGATGTGCGAGGGAAAGGAGGAGATACAGTTGTAACAGTTGACTTTCCTAAGGTTGGAGTTAAGAAACTTGTAGCGCGATATGCAAAACTAAAACTAATGTGAAGTTCCTCGGTATTTTTTTGCATTCAGCTTATAGTTGATATTCAAAAATGTATATATACACTCTTTGGCTAAAATTTTTTAGAAAACAGTTACCAAATTCAGCTTAACTCTTTTAAATTCCTTAGTTCTGAGTCTCGGTAAATAAATTTATCTAATCGATGCTAATTTATAATAAATTGAAAAAAAATAAGATAATTCCTTATCCATGCATATTTAAGTTGAGCCTGTGGGAAATGGGAATATTTTGTCTCAAAAGCTGCAAAAGGAGGGGCAATGATTAATCGTTATTCTCGTTATCACATTAAGAAAGTCTGGTCCGAGGAAAACCGTTTTAAAAAATGGCTAGATGTTGAGATTGCAGTGTGCAAAGCTCAAGCAGAATTAGGTAACATTGAACCCGAAATTGCGGAGATAATTAAGAAAAATGCATCGTTCAAATTGAAAGAGATACGCAAAGCTGAGGAGGAAACTCACCACGAACTTATTGCGTTTTTAAAAGTTATTCAAGACAAAATAGGTGATGAACCTTCAAGATGGCTTCATTACGGTCTTACATCCTCTGATATAATGGATACCGCTCTGGCATTACAAATCCGAGAAGCTATGGATATTGTTATGAAGAATCTTGATACTGTTAGATCAACGATTAAAGAGTTGGCGAAGAATTATAGATATACTCCTATCATCGGAAGAACACATGGAATTCATGCCGAACCTACTACAATAGGACTTAAATTCGCTGTATGGTATGATGAATTGACTCGACACAAAGACAGAATTGAGAACGCATTAGAGCAAGTGTTAGTGGGTTCTATATCGGGTGCAGTTGGGAACTATGCAAATATTGATCCTGAGACCGAAGAGCTGACGCTGGAAATTCTGGGACTTAAACGTGAACCGGTACCATCACAAATTGTCCACAGAGATAGACACGCATATTTCATCTCAACTCTTAGTCTTTTAGGATCCGGCATAGAAAAAATAGCAACGGAAATAAGAAATCTTCAGAGAACGGAAATAGGAGAATTAAAGGAGCCGTTTGCAAAAACCCAATTAGGATCATCAGCTATGCCACACAAGCGTAATCCGGTCAAATGCGAGCAGCTTACAGGTCTTGCTCGATTGCTTAGGTCGTATGTAGTTCCAGCTATGGAAAATATTGCTCTGTGGCATGAACGCGATATTTCGCACTCATCGGTAGAACGAGTTATAATTCCAGATGCAACAATTCTTCTGGATTATATGTTATACAATCTGAATTTCATTCTTTCGGGACTTACTATCGACACTGATAGAGCTATGGAAAACATCATGCTAACCAAGGGTTACATTTTCAGCCAAAGGCTTATGCTGCGACTAATTAGGTCAGGTCTTCCAAGACAAAAGGC
The DNA here is from genome assembly GCA_964562425.1 of uncultured bacterium. Classification (GTDB taxonomy): domain Bacteria; phylum UBP14; class UBA6098; order B30-G16; family B30-G16; genus JAUWMV01. The sequence goes on along the minus strand of CAZLTJ010000085.1, from coordinate 2,322 downwards.
GCATATGCTTGTCCAAGGTAGAGTTATATCGAGCTGGGAGAAAAAACAGGATTTCTTCGAACAAGTAGTCAAAGATGGTGAGATAAGAAGGTACATATCCTTAGAGGAACTTAGAGCATTATTTGATCTCGATGTTTATATTCGTTATGTCGATCTAATCTTCAAACGGGTATTCAAGGATTAGTAATAATTTCATTAAATAATCTTGAATCTTTATATACGGATTTTTATTTCTCGTCGAGAATGGACAAATCCAATGGTCAGAACTGCAGATATAGTTATAATAGGTGCAGGTATAATCGGTTCTGCTACTGCCTATGAATTGGCTAAATTGGGTATTAAAAATATTGCCGTACTCGAAAAAAGCTACATATCTTCCGGCTCAACAGGCAGATGTGGAGCAGGTGTCCGTCAGCAGTGGGGTCTCGAGTTTAACGCAATACTTGCGAAAAAGTCCGTTGAGATTTTTGAAACTCTTACGGATGAGCTTAGGATGGACATCGAGTTTCGCCAAGGTGGTTATCTAGTTCTGGCACATGACGAGATTCAGGTTAATCAATTTAGAAAAAATATCGCTCTTCAAAACAGGCTCGGTATTCCGTCACGATTTGTCAGCAAAGAGGAAGCTGTTGAAATCTGTCCACCAATCAATACAGATGCTTTTGTTTCAGCGACTTATTGTCCTACGGATGGTCATGCTAATCCGTTTCTAACGAATTTTGCATATCAACGTGCCGCGGAAAGGCTTGGGGTTAAATTTTACAGGAACACCGAAGTTATTGGAATCGAGAAATCTGGCGAAAAAATTGACTGTGTAAAGACCGATAGAGGTGATATATCGACAGAAGTAATACTCAACGCAGCGGGACCATGGTCTGCTGAGGTTTCACAAATGCTTAACCTCGAAATCCCCACAAAACCGGATCGACACCAAATATTAATTACCGAGCCGCTTGCACCAGTTTTCGAAACTATGGTAATTTCGTTCCAGACTGGTATATATGTACAGCAGGTTCCTCATGGGTCGTTTATTCTCGGGATTAGTGAGATTGAAGAATCCTCACATAACATAAAAAGCAGCTGGCAGTTTTTGGAACACATAACGCATATTCTTCTCGAAATATTGCCTTTCATGAGGAACGTAAGGATTGTGAGACAATGGGCTGGCTCGTATGTTAAAACACCAGATGCAGCACCTATTTTGGGCGAGCATCCCGAACAACCCGGGTTTTTCATGGCTGTAGGATTCTCTGGGCATGGATTCATGTTGGCACCCATGACAGCACGAGTTACAGCTCAAATTATTGCGGGTGTGAAACCTGAAATTGATATTTCCCCGCTATTTATTGAGAGATTCAAGATGGGTGAACTCATCATAGAACCCAGCGTTGTTGGCTAACAGAGCGATTTTACTCACTCCCTCACCCGATTCCGACTAACGAGAGAGACTACGAGCAAGTCGAGCATGGGATTGAAATCCCAATTAATCCGCTAATATACGTAATCCGCGGTTCAGACTTTTTCGCATTGCGCAAATTAATTTTATACTTTATTTATGGGTGTAAGTGGAGAAAAAGAAAAAGGGATTACTGCATAATCCGCGGTTCAGATGGTGAAAAGATAAAATGAAATACAAAGATATCACAGGGAGAATAATCGGTGCAGCGATGAAAGTTCATTCGAAGTTAGGAAATGGCTTTCAAGAAAAAATTTACCAAAAGGCTCTGGAAATTGAGATGCGGAATGATGCACTTGATTTCGAAAGAGAATTTGCAATACCAATTATTTATGATGGTATCGAAATTGGTAGTCGACGTGTGGATTTTCTCGTCGAAAGTGTTGTCATGGTTGAATTGAAAGCATTAACAAAACTCGAACCAGTTCATCTTGCACAAGCCATTAACTATCTCGAAGCATATAACCTCGAAGTTGGATTGCTTACAAATTTTGGAGCGAAAAGCTTGGAATTCAGAAGAATAATCAACACAACTAGAACCACAGATACCACGGATTAAATAGATTTCACGGACACCCCCAAAACCCCAACAAATGGTGGTTAATTTCTAGTAATTGTCATTTTTAAATCCCAGTTAATCCACCAATCTGTGTAATCCGCGGTTCAGACATATTTACAGCACCGATTAATAATATTAAATGAAAAAAAATAAATAAGCCTTGTGAGAACTAATAAACACAGGAAACATCAGACATAACGTACCACACCCAGAACCACAGATAACACGGATTAAGAAGATTTCACGGATAATCCCAAAACCCCAACAAATGGTGGTTAATTTCTAGTAATTGTCATTTTTAAATCCC
>CAZLTJ010000084.1:0-8946 GCA_964562425.1 uncultured bacterium | reverse complement strand
GTTATAAGTCAAGTTATAATTTTAATAATTTAAATATATTCACTCTTTGATAATTGTTTCATCGATTCGGATAAACTATAAAGATGGTAGATATACGACTGATTAATTATCAGTTTAAAATTTCCGAGAAACTTGGTTAATTCAGCCCCTGCAAATTGAAAATTGTGTAATACAACGGTTTATTTGAGAAATTTTCAATAAGCTCGATATCTGCAAAATTATTTACTATAGTCTTTGGAATAATGCTTCTAACAGCCGATGAATAGAGCTCTGAGTATATTTCCCAGAACGATTCAGGTCTTGGAAGTACTATTAGTTTAGCATGTTTACCCTCAGGAACTCCGATCAGTTCTTCAGTGTAAGCTATAACGTCCAAAAGAGAGCCGATCTCATCTATTAAACCCAATTCCATAGCGGTATTTGCGCTCCATATCCTGCCTTGACCTATAGAGTCTATCCATTCGAATGTCGTGTCTCTGCTGTACGCAGCTCCGGATACGAACTCGTCGTATATTATCTCCATATTCTTTCCAACTATATCGAGTTGCTCCTCATTTAAAGGATGAGCCGGATCGTACATATCCGCGTTGCGTCCTCGTTTAAGAGTTTGATAGTGTGCATCGATCTTGTCGTACATTTCCCCATAATGAGGTCTGACCATCACTACTCCGATCGAACCTGTTAATGTGTATGGTGTTGCAAAGACTTTGTTGGCAGGCATTGAAATGTAATAACCTCCGGAAGCTGCTATGGAACTCATGGAAGTTATCACTGGTTTTTTATCGCTGGCTTGAAGTAATTGATTGTATATCTCGTCTGACACTAATGCAGAACCACCGGGGCTGTTAACTCGCATTATTATTGCGGAAATATCGTCATCCTCGGCAAGCTTACGTATTAATTTTACATATTTTTTTGAAGTAATAACATTGCTGCTCCATACGCTGGAGGACATACTTATTGAGCCCTCAGCAATTACTAGAGCGATTTTATCGTCGGAATAATCAGGCTTCGGTGCCTTTCTGGAGTATTTATTCAGTGATATTATGCGTTCACTATCTTTGCCGACAAGATATTTGACTAATTGCTCCCAATACATAAAGGAATCTATTAGACCATAATCCTCTTTGATACTCAGGGCGTTGTGATATGCTCCATTAATTAGATCGATCACATCCTCAGATTCCCAATCTAAACCCTCGGATAAATCACTTATGAATTGATCGTAAATGTCGTCCAAAAGAAAATTAAGGCTTTGCTTAAGTGGAGCGGACATCGAGTCCTCCGAAAACATTTCACCAGTGCCCTTGAACTTTCCGATGTGCAATACATCGAAGCCAATGCCTAATTTTGCAAAAGGATCCTTAATGAACAACATTGACACAGAAAATCCGGGGATGTAAAAGTTCGATAATTTAGGACAAAATAGACTATCGCAGCAGTTCATAAGAAGAAAATTCCCGGGAGTTGCGAAATTAATGTAACCGTATACTTTTTTGCCGGATTCCTGAAATTTTTTCACGACTTTTTCAAGCTCCCAAGTCTGTGATAGTGATAATGTGGAATATCCTTTGAGTATCATAGATTCGATTTTATCATCGTCACATGCTGAGTTGATTAATCTTAGGAGATGTGGAAAAGTTATCTTTGGTTCTAAGCCAAAAAACTTCATGGATATATCACTTGTTTCCAGATATTCTTTGCGAAGATCAACCACCAAAATTGACTTTGTTCCAATCTTTTTTACGATCTTCGATTTTGTAACTGAGGTTGCAATCATGACAATTGCAAATATCACCACAAGAACTACGAGAACGAGAATTGCGATTTGTTTTAAATTCATTTTTAGGACCTCCTTAATTTTGAATAGAGAAATTTCTCGACAAATGACGGCACAAATGGTGAAACATCGCCATTATTCAGAGCGATTGTCTTAACCATCGACGAGCTTAAGTAAACAAATTGTTCCCCCGGCAGAAGGAAAACAGTTTCTGCAATGCTGTGGAGTTTTCTGTTGGCAAGAGCCATCTGGAATTCATGTTCGAAATCAGTTACAGCTCTTAAACCTCGAATTATAATTATCGAACCTACTTTTTCAAGATAGTGAACCAGTAGTCCGTGAAATTGATCCACAGAAACGTTTTCGAATCGCTCCGATTCTATGACATTCTTAATCATATCGAATCTTTCGGAAAGTGTGAAGACAGGGGCTTTTTGAGGATCCTCACCCACAGCGACTATAACGCTATAGAAAAGCTTTGCTGCACGTTTTATTATGTCCATATGACCGTATGTTATTGGGTCGAATGTTCCCGGATAAACTGCAATTTTTTTATTCATCAAATTAGCCTTCCTTAGTTTCCGTTTTTCCAATTAAAATTTTTTCTATTTCGTCCTTTGTGTATAATATTCCAGTATTTATCCCAGAACAGTAAGAGGAAAGCAACTCCCAGTTTTTCTGTGAGGAAAGCGCATGAGACCAGAAAGGAAATGTTCTGCACTGACGAGGCCTATGATCATAAACTTTGCAGTCATTTTTTTCTGAAAAGAATATACAGTCTCCATTTGGGTAACTTTTAAGTGCCACGAAACCGTTGTTTTTTTCGGTGTATTTATCCATGAATTCATTTTCAGTTGAATCGAGTGCTTCTGTAATCCGTGCTATGTCTTTGTTTGAGATATAGACGAATCCGTCGGAGATTCTGCAGCAATTACCACATTTCTTGCACGAAAATCTTAATCCTTTCCTATAAAATGGGTCGAGCATATCGATAATTTATGAAAAAATTTATGTTAAACAAGATTAATCGGAAACTGTTTCAAAAAGGACGAGAAAAAGAAATAATTATTCATTATAGGCTCCATGTCAATGTTGATTCAATAGTTCCTCTCTGTTTAGTTTAATTTTCAATGCACAGGAATTTCAAGATTTAAACTAAGCGTTAAAGCAGCTCTATTACATTTGTGTCTTCTCGATTCCCTCGATAATTGCTATAGCCAGATCGCATTTAGGGAAAATTTCCGGTGGGTAAGGAAATATCTTAACTTGTGCGCTTCTCTTTTTAATAAAGGTTTCCCACCAGTCGATATTTTGAATGAAAGTTCTACCGACCCAAACCGCAATAATACCATTTGATTCTATTTTTTTCAAAGCTGTTGGAATGGTTTTCTTGAGCGGACCAGTTGCACGTATTGTTATTAAATCGAATTTATCTTTAATATTTTCAGCGCGATCGGGATAAATTGTCACGTTTTTGAGATTTAATTTATCGACACAAAGATTTAGGAATTTAGTCTTCTTATGTGATGAATCGCATAATGTGAAGCTGCATTTTGGGAATGCTACAGAAAGAACAATACCGGGAAATCCTGCTCCAGCACCGATGTCGAGACATGTCTTTAAATCCGAAAGATCTATAAATAGAGTGAGTGCAATGGAATCGGAGATATGCCTATCGAGGATTTTGTCTCTATCAGTTGATGAGGTTAGGTTTAACGCCTTGTTGTGTTTTTTTATGAGATTTTCAAATACATCGATTTTATCCCAGAAATCTGTTGGGATCGACGGTTGTTTTTCGTACAGTATCTTTTTTAATGCATCCCAATGAACCATAATATCTTAGGTGGAATGTTTCACGTGAAACAATTTGTTTATTGCGCTCACTAACGAAGTCAAGTCTGACGGTGTTATACCGGGAATTTTTGCTGCATGAGCGATATCTATCGGTTGTGATTTCTCGAATTTATCCACAGCCTCACGCCTGAGACCTATTTCCTTGTAATTTATATCAGCTGGAATTTTCAGCGTGTGAAGTTTGTTCATTTTTTCCGCCTCCCGATGTTGTCTATCAATATAACCCTCGTATTTAAGCTCTGTTCGAAGTGTCGATGAAGGTCTTGCAGATAAGTTAGCTATTTCAGCATACATTCTCGAGAGCTTTTCCCAATGGGCTTTGGGTCGATTACAATAGTTCTTCAATGAGGTTCCTGGTGGAACGCTTAATTCATTAGCCTCTCGACTTTTTATCGATCTTGTAAAAATAAATTCTTTAACTTGATTAAGAGATTTATACCATTGTCGCATTATGTAATATCGATCACCTGAAATTGCGTCGAGAATGTCACGTGGTAATGTCTCGAATATGGATAGCCATGCATTATCCTCGCGAAGCAGTAATCTGAATTCTGAGCGACCAGTAAGCAGTCTATACGGTTCATCAACACCTGAAACAACAAGATCGTCGATCATAACACCGATGTAGCTTTTGTCTCGAGTAAATATTATACTTTCTCTTTTGCAAATCCAGTTTGTTGCGTTGATTCCTGCAAGGAGACCAAGTCCAGCAGCCTCTTCATAACCCGAGGTTCCCATTATCTGACCAGCGAAAAATAATCCTGAAATAGATTTCGACATAAGGTTGTGTGAAATTTGCGTCGGCTCAACAACATCGTATTCCACAGCGTATCCGGGAACTGTTATCTCAGCTTTCTCCAATCCCGGGATTGTGTGGAGCATTTTTAGCTGTATCTCCTCGGGAAGCGAGTTTGAGATACCGTTGGGATACATTTCAACGGATTCGCGACTCTCAGGTTCTATAAAAACAATATGTTTATCGTGTCCAGGGAATTTAACGATTTTAGTTTCTATCGACGGACAATATCTCGGTCCTATACCAGTTATCATGCCACCGTATAGCGCGGAATTTTCCAAATTTTCCTGCATCACACGATGTGTTTTCTTGTTTGTCCATGTTATGAAACAGCATTCCTGTTGACTTACAGGTAGAACAACCTCATTATTTAATGAAAACGGGAAGTAATCTTCCTCGCCAAATTGAACTTTGGTTGCAGAGAAATCGATAGACGATCTTAATATCCTTGGAGGTGTTCCTGTCTTAAATCGCAATAGTCTTAATCCAGCATTTTCAAGCGATTTGCTGAGTTTACTGTCGGTACTTTCTCCTATTCTCCCTTTATCGTAAATGTTGTGACCTATGAATATTTTCCCACCCAGAAAAGTTCCTGTCGCCAGAATAACAGCAAAGCATTGAAACTCATTGCCGTTTTCGAGTATAACTCCAGTAATGTGATTTGATTCTATAATTATCTCTACAACGTTTCCCTGAATTATTGTTATTCTTTTATGCGTTTTGAGAAGTCGATTTATCTTAAATTCATATTTGGACCGCTCGTTTTGAGATCGAGTTGCCTGAACCGCAGGACCCTTTTTCCGATTGAGAACTCTAAATTGAATCCCAGTTGCATCTGCAGCTTGCGACATCAATCCACCCATTGCGTCGACCTCACGAACAACGCGACTTTTAGCTATACCACCAATTGCTGGATTACAGCTCATTCTACCGATCGCGTTTACATCGAGAGTAACTAACAGAACATCCATACCGAGCATCGAAGCAGAAACTGCAGCCTCGATGCCACCGTGTCCTCCACCGACTACAATAATATCGAATTTCGTATTTATATTGATCATGGTATCTAAATTAGCTTAGAATAAACAACACACAATAAAAAGATTGAAGTTGTTAAATAACAGATTAAATTATGGGTTAATCAGGGAGGATATAATGTATGAAATGATTTTGCCCGAATTGATAATAAGGAACGATACAAAACTTGTTATGTTGGTCATAGACGGCTTAGGTGGAACGACCGACGATAAAGGCTTAACGGAATTGGAAGCTGCAAATACCCCACGAATGGACAAGCTTGCAGCGAGAGGCTCGACAGGCATTCAAAGACCTGTCGGGATTGGAATTACTCCGGGAAGTGGACCAGGACATCTAGCTCTTTTCGGTTTCGATCCAATTAAATATCAGATCGGTCGTGGTGTTCTTGAGGCGTTAGGGATTGGTATGAATGTTGGGAAAGATGAGCTGGCAGTTCGTGGTAATTTCTGCACAATGATTGATGGAATTATAACTGACAGGCGTGCAGGCAGAATCTCATCTGAGCAGGGGCAGAAATATATTGATATGCTAAGCTCGAAAATTAAACGAATCGACGATATTGAGGTTGAGATGGCAGTAAGCATGGAATACAGGTTTGCTGTGATTTTCAAGGGTTCTGGTCTATCCGATATGCTAAGTGATGCCGATCCTCAGGTTACAGGTGAACGACCGGTACCAGCAAAACCACTTAAGCTAAATGCGGAAAAATCAGCAAAGATAATAAACAAATTCATCGAATTTGCAACAGAGATTCTCATCGATCAACATCCTGCCAATAGTGTCCTGATGCGAGGTTATTCGCTTCTTCCTGATCTGCAGCATTTTGATGAACGATACGGATTGAGAGCTGTGGGCATTACTACATATCCAATGTATCGAGGACTTGCAAGTCTTGTAGGTATGGACACGCCAAATGCCTCGGGATTTAGCATTGCTCAGGAATTTGAAATGACAAGGAAACTTTGGGACAAATACGACTTCTTTTTCATTCATATAAAGAAAACCGATTCGATGGGTGAGGATGGCAATTTCGCTGGGAAAGTCCAAATAATCGAGGAAGTAGACAGAGAGATCCAAGTGCTTTTGGATCTTGATCCGGATGTTCTCGTAATTACAGGTGATCATTCAACACCATCGGTGCTAAAATCGCATAGTTGGCATGGCGTTCCATTGCTTCTTTCCAGTAAGTTTGCTTTCAGGGACGATGCAGGAAAATTCTCGGAGCGTGAATGCGCAAAGGGCATCCTTGGCCATTTTCCGGGATTTGCAATTGTTCCTCTTATGTTAGCCAATGCTCAAAGATTAAAGAAGTTTGGAGCATAAAAGATTGACAATTTACTTTCCCAATGCTCCAGTACTTTTATTCTCATGGAGAAAGGGGAGTATTTTACGAAACATTCGCTTTACCTTCTCCTCGAGGAGAGGGTGGTTCCGACGATAGTCGGAACCGGGTGAGGGAATACAAGTTGAAATGTGTATCATATGATTTACAGGAAATTATATTATATGAAACTTATATGTTAGTTTTTTGGACTATGTATAGAATTTTCAAAATAATAAAGGAATCAAATCAAGTGCATTTTTTCCGCTTCTTTGACTAAATCATCACGGAATTTCGGATGGGCAAGATTTATAATATCCAATGCTCTTTCCCTCGTCGATTTACCCTTCATATTGAATAACCCATACTCTGTCACGAGGTAATGAGTATCCATTCTTGGAGTTGTAACAGCAGTTCCCGGTTTAAAGCGAGATACAATACGAGAGACATTACCATCATGTGCAGTAGAATAAAATGCAATGAACGACTTACCCCCTTCTGATTTAAATGCACCGCGCACAAAATCAAGCTGCCCACCAGCCCCACTAAATTCATAACCACCTATAAACTCAGAATTGCATTGTCCGAGAAGGTCTACCTCTATCGTGGAATTGATAGATATCATATTATCATTTTGTGAAATAATATAGGGTGAATTGATATAGGAAACAGGATAGCTTTCCATACTGGGATTATCATCTATGAAATCATACATCTCTTTGTCTCCCAGTACATTAGTAAATACGTGTTTCCGAGGATTCAGGTTCTTTTTCCTTCCTGTGACTACACCTTTTTTTATCAAATTAACCATACCAGAACACATGACCTCTGAATGAGCTCCAAGATCTTTATGGTTCTCGAGAGAGCTGCCTATTGCATTAGGAATCCCGCCAATTCCCAACTGAATTGTTGCTCCATCCGGAATTAGTTCAGCTATTTTTCGACCAATTATCTCAGCTTCAGGCTTGGATTTTTTCGGTTTATATTCCATAAGAGGCGTATCATATTCAACTATTGCGTCGACCTCAGATATGTGTAAAAGTGAGTCTCCGAAGACACGGGGCATTTGTGGGTTGACCTCGACGATGAGTTTCTTGCAATGCCTTGCTGCGGTCGATATATAATCATTTGTTACGCCGAATGTGAAATATCCAGCTTTATCCATAGGTGAAACTGTTGTTACTACAATATCGATGTCCATAAAGTCACGACATATCTTCGGAATTTGATGAAACTCGTTGGGCACGTAAAAATTCCGTCCTGTCTTTATCAAAACTCTGTCTGGACTGCCTACAAACCAACTGTAAATATGAATTTTATCACAAACATCCGGAGACAAAATGGTTTTAGCAGCATGATCCATGTGAAGCAATGAGAAAATCTTGATATCTCGAAGATTACCTTTTCTAACTCTGTCTGCGATTGCTCCGAGGAGCGATGGTGGTTCGCCGATTGCCATGCTATGAATAACTGTATCAGAGTTTCTAATGCATGCAACAGCTTTCTCGGGTGTAGTAAGTTTTTCTTGGTATTCTGCGGTATACATTTTTTACTCCTTTCGATTGTTTATTTGAAAAGGGAAAGAAGAAGTTTAAATTAATTTTTATATATCCATAGCATTAATTTTTCTGTTTTGAGCGGGATTAATATTTGATAGTTCGACTCTTCGTATTTTCATGATATAAAGGAATGTTATAATACCGACGCTATTGCCCAAGACCATCGCAAGAATGATTTTCTTAACGGCAAACAATGCTTCAGGATACAGTTTTGAAATCAACAGAATCAGCCCCATATGAATTAATTCTATGACAACAACAATTATAAAACCTTTTTGGATCGAGAAATTTTTCCTTATAGACTTTTAGAATAAACCTGCAACTAATCCCGCGAAGATAGTAGCTATAGAACATGGTATTTTTGTAAATCCACCTAAAATGAATCTATGAATTGCTGCTATAACGCCAACAATAAATCCTTTAATAGGACCGCCTATAAAGCCAGCCATAAGTGGACCAAGATCGCAGGTGTTGGAAATTGCTCCACCACCAATATCGACACCAGTGCTAGTTCCGTATATTCCTGTTATTGAAAAGAAAACAACAATCCAGATGTACTCTATTACAGTAACTTCAGAGGACAATACATGGGCTAAGG
>CAZLTJ010000083.1:2724-8962 GCA_964562425.1 uncultured bacterium | reverse complement strand
ATACTCCTAAAAAAACTCTCCAAATTAATACTTCATAATCAATCATTATTCTTTTATAACATGATAAGTTATTAGTACACAATACAAATATTAAAACCTTTTCGACTTGAAATAATTCTTTTTATGGAGATATCGTATGTCAAAGAAAAAAGTAATAATTGTAGAGTCGCCAGCTAAAAGTCGCACTCTGACAAAATATTTAGGTAAGGATTTCACAATTTTAGCCTCAATGGGTCATGTAATAGATTTACCCTCGAAAAAACTATCCGTCGATGTAGATGCGGGATTTGAGCCCCATTATGAAATCATTCCCGGTAAAAAGAAAATACTCATTAATATTAGGAAAGCTGTAAATAAGGACACAGAACTTTATCTTGCCTCCGACCCAGATCGGGAAGGTGAGGCAATTGCATATCATATCGCTAAAGCTTTGGGATTCGAGGAGCAAGCTTATAGAGTCCTTTTCAATGAGATTACTAAAAAAGCTATACTTTGTGGCGTAGAAAATCCTGGAAAAATTAATATCAACAAAGTTTATGCTCAACAGGCAAGGCGTATTCTCGACAGACTCGTTGGTTATAAAGTTAGCCCAATGCTCTGGCGAATTATGAATAAAACATTATCTGCTGGAAGAGTTCAATCTGTAGCATTGAAAATTCTCTCAAAACGTGAACAAGAAATTCTTAGTTTCATTCAAAAAGAATTTTGGACTATAGACCTTGAATTAAATAAAGAAAGTGAATTATTCCCAGCAAAAGTTACCCATTTCAAAGACAAAAAACTTGAGATAGAAAATGGAGCAGATGCCAAGAAACATTGCGATGCTGTAAAAAAATCCGTTCCCATAGTTGTCGATGAAATTGAGAAGAAACAACAGAAAAGGTATCCATCACCACCATTTGTAACTAGTATGCTTCAGCTCGAGGCATCACGAAAATTGGGTTTCTCTCCGAAAAAAACGATGAGAATTGCTCAGCAACTATACGAGGGAATGGAACTTGGAGATGAAGAGCTTACAGGACTTATAACATATATGAGAACAGACTCTGTTAGGATTTCTGTAGAAGCCAGAGACGCAGCGAAAAAATTCATACAAGCTCAATTTGGAAAGAACTATGTTGGAAAAGGATTTTATAAATCTAAAAAGTCAGCCCAGGATGCTCATGAAGCTATAAGACCCACGGTTCCCTCAAGAACCCCGCAACAAACAAAGGATTACCTTTCAAGAGAACAACAAAGGCTATACGAGCTTATTTGGAAGAGATTTATAGCCTCCCAGATGAGTTCCGCTGAGCTCGAGAAAATAGCGATACATTTCGTTGCTGGAGATTATACGGCAAAAAGCTCTGCAATAACGGTGATATTTGAAGGTTTCCTTAAGCTTTGGGAAGTAAAATTAAGTGACGAAGAGGATGAAAACAGTATAAAACTCCCAGAGTTAAAAAAAGGCGAGGAAGTTGATATAGAAAAGATCGATCCAGTTCAACATTTCACTAAGCCACCTGCAAGATACACACAGGGTACATTGGTCAAAGAACTTGAAAGCCAAGGTATCGGTCGACCAAGCACCTATGCACAGATTATCTCCACGCTTTTAGACCGAGAATACGCCCGAATCGATAAGAAAAAGCTATTCGTAACCGAATTGGGAACAAAGGTTAATGAATTGCTTCAGAAAATGTTCCCAGAAATATTTGAGGAGAAATTTACTGCACAAATGGAGAAACAACTCGACGAAGTAGAACAGGGTGATAAAAGCTGGCAGCAACTTCTTAAAGAGTTTTACGAACCGTTCTCGGTCAAACTCATAGAGATAAGTAAAAATAGCAGAGAACTTAAGCAATCACTGATTGAAAAGACCAAGGAAAAATGCCCCAAATGTGGTGCAGAGCTTATAATCCGTTGGGGAAGATATGGTAGATTCATTGCATGTCCCAATTTTCCAAAGTGCAGATATACTAAACCATTGAACGACGATGGAGAGCGGAAAAAGAGCGAAATTGTCGAATTGGACGAGAAATGCCCAGAATGCAGTTCTAAGCTTTTGCTGCGAAGAAATAGATATGGTGGTCGATTTATTGCATGTTCTAATTATCCTAAATGCAAATATGCTAGACCGTATGTAACTGAATTCCAATGCCCGAAACCGGGATGTAATTCTAAATTAATCGAACGAAGTTCTAAAAAGGGACGACTATTTTATACTTGTGAGGATGAGAATTGCGACTTCATAGCATTCGATGAACCAGTGGAGCAAAAATGTCAGAAGTGTGGAGCGCCAGTAACTTTCATTCGACGAAATAAAACCGGTGAAATTCGACACTGTGTAATTTGCGGAATGAAGGAAAAGAAAACCCCCGACGGTGAAATTGTTGAGATTAAGAGTTCCTCTCCATCGTCTAAAAGCAAACCTAAAGCAACCAAAAACTTAAGTAAAACTAAAAGATCGACTACCAAGAAAACCGTTAGAAAATCCAAATCTAAAAAGCCAATACAAAAAACACCAACTAAATAAGAAATTCTGAAAGATGAGCTTAAGGGATTTTTTCATCAAAGAAAACCAAAGACTTTGTGCGTTCTTAATAAATTAATTATGCAGAATATGTGAGTTTTAATTAATTAAATTGTCGAGAATTTCTCTTTTGTCCGATACTCCGGCAATATTCCCCCGATCTAATGAATCTTATTGGTACTTTTCAAAATTAAAATTATAGCTATTTCATAATCATAGCCTATATTTGTTATATGCAAAAACAATTATTGAAGAATCAATCAGGAGGTTTCTTAATGAAAATCAAAACGCTCTTTATCATCGGATTAATTCTAATGTTTGTTATACCAATTCAGGCTAAAAAGAAAAAAGTTAAAATCCCCAAAGAAGGCATCGAATTATCGTTAAGACCCTCGGTTGGAAAAACTTTCAAATTTAAGATAAAGATTCAAATGCTAAATGAATACACTCACAAGGGAGCAACACAATCCAAACTCGTTCAAGGGAATGTACAAGCAATAATTAAAGTATTAGATATAATACCCGACACTTTTGAATATGATGAAGAAATTGAAACCGAGGTAAAAGACACAGCAACAAGAACGGAAGAAGAAGCAGTTGTGGAAAAAGATTCCGAAAATGTATCCTTTGATTCGCTATATGTAATGGAATATACTTTCGATAATGTTGCTATTACTGTATTTACAAATCAACAAATTTCAGAATCGGATGATGTTGAGGAACTTAAAGATATAGTATTTAAAGTTTTTGTAAACAAAGAAGGTGGAATAATTGAAATTGAAGGATTAGATTTAGAAGAGGAACAAGAAAAAAGCGACATATCACCAATGAATTTTGTACTTTCACCGCATTTACCGGACACTAATCTGACAGAAAACTTCAGTTGGAGCTCTGTAACAGAAACTACATATACCGACCAAGGTTTAGACATTAATACAAAGACAAATCAAGAATATAATGTTGTTGGTTTTAAGAAGGTTGATGACAATCTGATTGCGGAGATAAAGGTCGGTGGAAATTTTGAGTTTGTCCAGAAAGGTCAAACCGAACAAGATGACAATATGTATGATGTTGATATACATGCAGAAGGCGATATAAGTGGAAAGATAGTTTTTGATGTAGATAACGGTTTTCTCGTTGAATATAAAACCGATAAATCGAGAAATATAAAAGGCGAAGAGATAAACCTGTCAACTAACGAGAAAAGACCGATTTTTTATTTCTATCAAGAAACATTTAATGCCAAACTATTAGAAGTTGTCGAATAGAAAGCTTTGAATAGAAAGGAATAAAATGAGAGAATTTAAGGGAGATTTCTCCGTTAGCGGACTAAAACTTGCGATCATAGTCAGCAGATTCAACGAGTTTATTTCGGGAAAACTACTCGAAGGAACAATAGATTACCTATCACGTCATGGAGCCGACTTAAATAATGTGGATGTGTTTTGGGTTCCGGGAGCATTCGAAATCCCAATCACAGCTAAGAAGCTCGCTGAACTCGACAAATACAGTGGTTTGATCTGCCTTGGTGCTTTAATTAGAGGTGATACACCTCATTTCACTTATATTGCAGCAGAAGTTACAAAAGGAATCGCGCAGACTGCTCTTACTACAGGTGTCCCAATTTCATACGGTATACTAACAACCGATAATATCGAACAAGCCATTGAACGCGCTGGAACAAAGGCTGGCAATAAGGGTTGGACTGCCGCAGAATCGGTTATAGAATTAATTTCGCTTTTCGACAAAATGAAACAGATCTGAAATATAAGTGGATTCTTACAATCTGAAGAGTAATCACCGAGGAACTATGTTTGGTTTACTCGAGTGAGATATATGGTATATTTATTAAGAAATGGAGAATTTGAAAATGAATGTATCTAATAACATTTTTTTTGAAGGTGAAAAGTTAAAAATCATAAATGACGATATTTTAACAACCACAGAAATTCCTAATAAAAGTATAGATTTAATTATAACATCACCACCTTACAACGTAGATATTAAGTATACATCGCATAACGATAAGCTTTTGTATGAAGATTACCTTACATTTAGCAAGAAATGGCTATACCGATGTTTCGAATGGCTAAAAGACGATGGAAGGTTTTGCTTAAATATTCCTTTGGATAAAAACAAAGGTGGACAACAAAGTGTAGGGGCAGACATAACCACAATCTCCAAAGAAATCGGTTTTAAATATCATTCTACAATTATATGGAATGAAGGTAATATCTCAAGAAGAACAGCCTGGGGATCATGGCTTTCTGCTTCAGCGCCCTATGTTATAGCTCCAGTTGAATTAATTGTTGTTTTATATAAGAAAATTTGGAAGAAAACAAGTGGTTCAAAAAAATCTGATGTATTAAAAAAAGAATTTTTAGAGTGGACAAATGGACTCTGGACATTCTCGGGAGAAAGCAAAAAGAAAATTGGACATCCTGCACCATTTCCTATTGAACTACCTAGAAGATGTATAAAGCTTTTTACCTTTATTGGTGATACAGTTTTAGACCCTTTCATGGGGAGTGGAACGACTTTAATTGCTGGTTATTTGAATAATAGAAATGTGGTTGGAATTGATATTGATGAAACTTATTGCGAACTCGCAAAGAAGAGAATAATTGTTGAAGCTAAAATAAATGAAAGAAGGTTATTTCAAGAGGTATAATTATGAGTAAAACTATAAGTGAATTAGTCTTGGAATATTTTGAGAAACATCCAGATGAAGATATACCACATGGCCCAGTTGTTGACTGGGTTTCATCACAATGGCTAAAAGACTATGATACTCCACCTAGAGATACGTGGAGGGCAATAAGAAAATTATATCAGGAGGGTAAACTTATAAAGGTCAAAAAAGGTGTATATAAATACGATACTGATTACATTCACAACGTTGATTTATGGGTTTTCCCACCTAAAATTAGAAAAGAAATTTTAGAAAGAGATGGTTACAAATGTGTTGTATGTGGAAGAGGTATAGATGATGGTGTTGAGTTAGTAGTTGATCATATTAAACCTATGGATAGAGGAGGAACTAACGATATTAATAACGGGCAAACTCTTTGTACGGAACATAATTTAATGAAAAAGAATTATTCGCAAACCGAAGCAGGAAAAAGATATTTTATAAAAATTTATGAAAAAGCAATCACTACCAATGATGATAGAATGATAAAATTTTGCAAAGCAGTATTCGATGCTTATGAAAAGTTTGGAATTAATAATCATATACAAAGACCAAATGATAGAAACAAAGAAAAAAATGATAACATGAATAATCACCAAAAATAATACATATAACAGACTTATTCACTTAAATTATGGAATTTCTAAATCTTTAATCATATATACGGTAAAATACACTTACTGTAATCCTTCTTAATGAGTTATCATAAATTTTAATCTAAACACAAACAATTAAAAAAACATGATTCCGTTGTGGTCGAAACTAAAATCAATACATAGTAATAATTCTTGAATTTTGAGAATTTTAGGATATATATAAACCTGAAGTGATGGGATGAGTCTTTTAAGTTGGGAGGTGTTGGATCCATGCGAAAAACAATTACAATAATACTCACAATCTCAGGTCTTATTGCAGCTCAGCAGTTTGGCAGAAATAAGGTCAAATACGACAATTACGAATGGTATCAGATAAAGACAACAAACTTCCAAATATACTACCCAAAGGGTTATGAACACCTTATGGAATTTGCAGTT
>CAZLTJ010000083.1:0-2624 GCA_964562425.1 uncultured bacterium | reverse complement strand
CTCTGGATGGCTGAAGGTTTATCTGAATTTGAAAGCAAAGGCTGGGATTCTGAAGCGGATATGTACATTAGGGATGCTATAATTAACGATTATGTTATGCCACCCGAATATCTTAACGGTTATCTGGCTTACAAACAAGGGCAATCCATGATCCATTATATTGCAGAACGATGGGGCAGAGAAAAAATCGGCGAGACAATTGCAAAAGGTAAAATCGAGCTATCTGAAGACAGAGTTATAAAAGCTTCTCTCGGGATTGCTATCGAGGATTTCTATGAGGACTGGAAACTTTGGGCTCGAAAACGATATTATTCTGACATTTCAGATCACACAATCCAAAAGGACATTGCCACAAGGCTTACCGATCATGTAAAGGATAAAAGCTTTTTTAGCCTTCAACCAGCATATAACCCACAAAAGGAGCAGATTGCTTTTATATCAAATCGGGGTGATTATGTTAATTTGTATCTAATGGATATACCTACACAAATGGTTCATCTACTGGAGAAAGGCGAGAGAACAAGTCATGCACAATCATTTCATGAGTTTTCCAGCCGAT
Organism: uncultured bacterium; assembly: GCA_964562425.1. Classification (GTDB taxonomy): domain Bacteria; phylum UBP14; class UBA6098; order B30-G16; family B30-G16; genus JAUWMV01. The sequence continues at coordinate 2,065 of CAZLTJ010000083.1, read as the reverse complement.
TATCTTTCTCACCAGATGGCAAGTATTTACTATATTCTGTTAAACTTGGCGGAATAGACGGCATCGTTACTTACGATTTATTAAATCGAAAACGTATTAAAACGCTTACATTTAAAGATGATGATATTCGAGAGGTAAGTTCACCAATATATTCCCCAGATGGTTTAAAAATCGTCTTTGCTGGATTAGCTAATGGACAGCGAGATCTTTATCTTGCAGATACAAGTGGAGAATTATTGAAAAAATTGACCGATGATATTTATGATGATAATTATCCTACTTTCTCTTCTGATGGAAAACTCCTTGCATTCACTTCGGATAGACCTCTTGTGGATACAACCGACCCGGGTAATTACCCGAAATTTGACCAATATGGTAGATACAACATTTTCCTCATGGATATGGAAACCCAGAGCATTCAGGCTTTAACTGAAGATGGAGCAAACAATATCTATCCATCCTTTTCTCCAATAGATAATCGATTAGTTTATACATCCCGAGTAAATGGTGTTGCAAGTTTATATTTAATCGACCTTGAAGATGATACAACATATGTTCTCTCCGACTTTCTTGGGGATGCAATTTGTCCTTCATTTTCTGGCAAAGGTTCAAAGATTGCATTTTCAGGATTCTGGTTTGGTGGCTGGGACATCTACCTTCTCGAATCAATTAAGCCTTTGGATTCATTAAAGAAATACCAATATGTATTTGAAACTGGACCGTACGATGGACTTAAAGATACCTTAGAAGTCGATATGTCAGTTGAGCTATACAGCGGTGAACTATCGAAATTTAAGTATGAAGAAGATATGGACAGTTCCGGTCCAAAGCCGTATAAGCCTTATTTTACCGCCGATCTAGCGATGGTTAACGTAGGATACAGCACCTATTACGGTATTCAAGGATCGAGTCTTCTTATGCTTTCAGATTTGCTTGGAGATCATCAGATTATTATTGCAACTGATCTTTCCAGAAGTATTGACAATTCTAATTTCTATTTAGGTTATGGTTATATGAAAAAAAGAACAGATATGTTTTTCTCGCTGTTCCATTACAAGTATTATTTCAGAGATAATTACTGGAATGAATTCAGTGATAGGAATTATGGTACCAAAATCGATCTAAGATATCCGTTCTCCCAATTCACAAGAGCTGAATTTAAAACTACATTTTTTACTGTGGATAGATATTATTACACGTCACCGTATGAGCAGTTCTATTCTGAAAATCTTTTGTTTCAAGCAAGTTATGTTAAGGATAATACTCTCTGGGGTTCCACCGGTCCTGTGGTTGGAGAAAGATATTTATTTAATGTGGACTATTTACCCAATATTGGTCGCAATCCACTTAATCACATGGCATTGGAGGTTGATGGTAGAAAATACCTGCAGCTTGGTGGAAATTATAGTCTGGCTATGAGATTTTCTGGTGGCTATTCATTCGGCAAACATAGAAAAACTTTCTATTTAGGTGGAACTCCGCAATGGATATACTATAAAAAAGCTACAAATAATGTGTATTCCCTCGAGGACATATACATTAACTCTATTATTTCTCCTTTAAGGGGATACGATTATTTTGAGATTCCAGGGCACATCTATTCCCTTATTAACCTTGAATTTAGATACCCATTCATCGAGTATTTAAGTTTGGGATTTCCACCAATGACTGTACAGGGACTTAATGGAGCTATATTTATGGACCTTGGCGGTGCTACAAAAGGACCTCTATCAAATTTCAGATTCTTTGAGCACGGCAAATTTAAAGATCCAAAAATGGGACTTGGATTTGGATTCCGATCATGGATTTGGATCTTCGCTATGCAATATGATATAGCATGGCGATCCGATTTCACCAAAGCTTATGGCAAACCACATCATTACTGGTCTCTTAATCTGGAGTTTTAATTATTTTTACATTTCAACTAATCCGATTTACATAAAACTTCAGTAAAATAAAATTTGCATTTTTAATTTTTTTTTAAAAAAAATTTGCATATTTATAATAAATTCAATATTAATAGTAATAGTAAGGATTTGGATTTATAAATTGACAACTTTTTAAA
>CAZLTJ010000082.1:5606-9078 GCA_964562425.1 uncultured bacterium | reverse complement strand
TAATAATAAAGATATGACTATTATGTTTTAGAGGATACAATGAAAGTCAGAACTTCAGTAAAGAAAATGTGCAATAAATGTCGAATTATTAAACGCCATGGCGTCGTTATGGTTATTTGTACGAATCCTAGGCATAAACAACGTCAGGGTTAGTTTTTTGGGGGGAGAATAATGGCGCGTATTGCAGGAGTTGATTTACCTAGAAATAAGAGGATTGATGTTGCTTTGACTTACATCTATGGAATCGGCTGGAATCGTTCACGGTCTATTCTCATCGGCACGAGGATTGACCCGTCGATCCGCGTTCATGACCTTGAAGATGAACAGGTTGCTCGTGTTAGACTATATATAGATGAGAACTACAAAGTTGAGGGTGCTCTTAGAGCTGAAGTAGCTGGTTGTATTAAACGTCTTATTGAGATTAAATGCTGGAGAGGTATTAGGCATAAATCTGGTATGCCAGTCAGAGGTCAGAGAACCAGAGATAACGCCAGAACTCGTAAAGGCGCGCGACCTAGGATTGGTGGAAAGAAAAAGTAAGGAGGACTCTTAATTGGCAAAACGAAGGATTGCAAGAAAAATCAAAAAAGTTTCGTCGGAATATGGTATAGTGCATATTCATTCTACTTTCAATAATACAATCATTACTATTAGCGATGAAAAGGGTAACGTTATTGCTTGGTCTTCAGGTGGAAAAATAGGATTTAAAGGAACAAAGAAATCCACACCTTATGCAGCACAGCTGGCATCGAGAACCGCTGCTCAGGAAGCCTATGATGCTGGTATGAGAAGAGTTGAGGTTTGGATTAAGGGTCCCGGTCCTGGACGTGAAGCGGCAGTTAGATCGCTTGCTACAGGTGGTATTCATCTTTCGAGAATTAGAGATATTACACCTACTCCATTTGCAGGATGCAAACCTCGTAAAAAACGTCGTGTATAGAATTGTGAGATAAAACTGATTGTGTATTTAAAAGATAAATTAGATATTAGGATTTTAATTATTAATAATTTGAATTTTGTTAATTAAAAACTAAACCTGGAGTCTTTTCTTTCGAAATTGAGGAGTATTAAACTATGGGAAGGTATATTGGACCAGTATGTAGGTTATGTAGAAGAGAAGGATTAAAACTATTTCTTAAAGGTGATCGTTGTTTTTCTGACAAATGTGCATTTAATAAAAGGCCAAATCTTCCTGGTCAAAGAGGTAAGTTTGGCCAACCTGCAAGGCGTAAAGTAAAGGATTATGGTATCAGACTTCGGGAAAAACAAAAGATCAGAACATATTACGGTATTTTAGAAAAAAAATTCCGCTTATATTATAAAAAGGCATTAAAAACACCCGGCAAAACCGGTGAAAATTTGCTTCAACTTCTTGAGCGAAGATTAGACAACATTGTATATAGACTTGGATTTTCACCATCAAGAAGAGCTTCGAGGCAGCTTGTCAGACATGGGCATTTTATGGTTAACCAAAGAAAGGTTGATATTCCAAGTTATTTAATTAAACCAGGTGATGTTGTTTCTGTTAGAGAGAAAAGCAGTCAACTTGACATAATTCATGAAATGCTAAAAAAACGAGGTAGAATTCAAGACCTTCCCTGGCTTCAATTGGACAAAGCTCACCTCGAGGGTCGGATATTATCTATACCGGTTCGTGAGGAAATACCGGTTACATTCAATGAAAGCCTTATTGTAGAGTTCTACTCTCGATAATCCCATTTGTGGAATTCATTGTGTGAGAGGGAATTTATAAGAACGCGAGGAGCATATATTTATGAAATGGAAAGCAATGCAAATGCCCGAAGAGCTTGTTGAGGACCCTCAAACAAAGGCTAGTCCTACATTTGGTAGGGTCATTGTTGAACCTATGGAAAAAGGATATGGCATTACATTAGGAAACTCTCTGAGAAGAGTTATTTTATCGTCCATGCAGGGAGTTGCCATTGAGTCTATTAAGATCGATGGTATTCTCCATGAATTCTCTTCCTTGGATGGTATTTATGAAGATGTTCCTGAAATAATTCTAAATCTTAAAGGCGTGAGATTTAAAGTGAAAGGTGATTTTCCAAAACCTGTTCGACTGGATGTTGAAAAACAAGGACAGGTATTGGCATCCGATATTGAAACCCCCGCTGAAGTTGAAATTTTGAATAAGGACCATCTTATTTGCAATATAACACAAAAACGTAGGATTGTTATTGATATGAATCTCGGTGTTGGTAAGGGTTTCTCAGTTGCTGAGGAACATAAGGACTCCGAAGCACCCATAGGTACTATTAGCATTGATGCAATATATACTCCAATTAAAAAAGTGAATTTTTCTGTTCAGCCCTCACGTGTAGGTCAGAAAACTGACTTCGATAAATTGATTGTTGAAATAGAAACCGATGGTAGTATTACTCCCAGGGAAACCTTAGCAATGTCGGCAAACCTTCTTATTGAACATATTACATTGTTCTTGCATCCTGAAGTTAAGTTTGAGAAGATTGAAGAGGAATCGATCGATGATGAAACTAGAAAAATTAGAGCATTGCTAAAATTGAATGTAGAGGAATTAGAGCTTTCTGTAAGAGCCAGTAATTGCTTGAGGAATGCTAATATTAGGTTTTTAGCTGATCTTGTTGTTAGAACTGAGCAGGAAATGCTCAAATTCAGGAATTTCGGTCGGAAGTCTCTACAGGAGCTGCAATCTGTCCTAGGTAAGCTGGGATTGCAATTCGGAACGGATCCCAATAAATATTTAACTGATGAAGAACTTGAGAACCTTAGAAGTCTGACAGAAGAAAAGGAATCGAAAACGCAAACAAAATAGCGGAGTACTAAAATGCGACACAGGAAAAGAATTGACAAACTTTCACGTCCAGCGGATCACAGAAAAGCGATGCTTAGAAACATTGTTACATCACTTTTTGAAAGATATTCTGTGCAAACCACTGTATCAAAAGCAAAAGCAGCTCGTAAAGTTGCAGATAGATTGATTACATATTCTATTTCAGGAACACTGGCGGATAAGAGAAGAATAATTTCTTATATCAAGAATCGTGATGTTGCGCATAAAGTTATTAAGCTTGGACAGGATAATTTCTCAAACAGATCCCCAGGTGGTTACACAGCAGTTTACAACATTGGATGGCGCAAAGGGGATGGAGCAAGAATTGTTTTGTTACAGCTTTTAGTTGAAGAGATTGAGGGGAAGAAACGTAAAAAACGTGCTAAAGGTAAAATTGAACACGATGTTATAGAAGTTGATAAACTTAAAAAGCCGACTAAGAGAGTTAAGAAAGAACCCATTGAGAAAGAGATCGTTATGGAAGATGAACTTACTGTACAGGAACTTGAGGCTACGGAAGAAATTAAGCAAGAAATTCGTGTTGAAGAAACCGAGACAGTTGTAAAGGAAGGACTCAAAGAAGCTATTCAAGAAGAAATTAAAGAGGAAATCGAGGAAGTTGCTGAACAGAAAGTTGTTGAA
>CAZLTJ010000082.1:0-5506 GCA_964562425.1 uncultured bacterium | reverse complement strand
TCAAGAAGAAATTAAAGAGGAAATCGAGGAAGTTGCTGAACAGAAAGTTGTTGAAGAGGTTAAGGAAGCTGTTGAGGAAGAAGGAAAGGTGAAGGTTGAAGTTAAGATAGATGAAGAGATCAAAAAGGTTGGAAAAGAAGCTGAAGAAGAAGTTGAAGAAAAGGATGATGTAAAAGAAAAAACTCGTGAAGAAAATTCTCAGGATGAAAAAGAATAATTTCAAATTGTTTCTTTTCTAATTGTGTTTTATAAATTATCGATTTGAGAAGTGAAAGAATTGATATCGTTTTTTTCTAAGAAAGCTTTGGAATTAAAGGGGGAAATACCCCCTTTTTTGGTTTGGATTGGATTTTCAGGTTATTTTTCGCTTCATATTAATAATAATTAAGGATTGAAGTATATTCATGAAAGTATTGGATTGGTATTTAATTAGAAGATTTATCGTGTATTTTTTTGTTGCTCTGGCTGCATTTGTATTGGTATTTCTTATTGTAGATATTGTAGAAAACCTTGACAGGTATGTTGACAGAAAAGCTAATGCACACGATGTTGTGTGGTTTTACTTTTATTATTTGCCATACATTATTGTTTTGGTCTTTCCGGTAGCTACACTGTTAGGTGCAAGTTTTTTAGCATCGAGTATGTCAAAAAGCCTTGAAATTGTCGCTCTGAAATCCTCAGGTATTCCATCTATAAGGATTGGCAGAACAATTTACATTCTTGGACTTATCATTAGTGTTGCTGCATTCTTAATCGGTGAGTTTATTTTACCCATATCAAACAGTAAGAGAGATAATATTAAGCAGGAGAAGATATATCGTAGAAAAAGTAGTCGAAGGATAATTAATGATTTATACTACATTTCAGATAATGGATCAGTTTTTTATTTTCGAAGTTTTGATTCCCATAGAGGGATAGGTTTTGATGCAATTATGCTAAGGTTTGAAGACGATAATCTTAAGATGCGTTTAGATACAAAAAAGATGAAATGGTCTGCTGAAAGATGGATTGTTGAAAATTGTATAATTCGTAATTTCAATGAATTGGGTGAGAAAATTCAGCAGTTGGACAGCTATGCGCTAGATATTAAAGATACACCCCAGGATTTCGCCCGAAAAATACCTAAACCTGATGAATTAGGATTCATTCAACTTTGGAAATTAATATCAAAGATAGAGAGGTCAGGTATGAAGCCTATTAGGGAGAAGACCGACCTATGGATGAAAATTTCATATCCGCTCGTGAATTTTATAATTTTGCTATGGGGTTTATCACTTTCACTAAAACTGAGACGTACAAATTATCTTGTTGGTTTTGGACAGAGTTTTTTTATCGCATTTATTTATTTAGCGGTATTAAGAGCAGGGCAAGCAATGGGCTATAATGGGAGACTTTCTCCATGGTTAGGTGCCTTTTCTGGAGATATAATATTTTTCATAGCGGGGATTCTTATTGTATGGTATAATAGGGATTGAGCTATGAAACCCAGAACTCCTAAAGAACTCCTTCAATCCGAAATTTCACTTTTACCTTCTAAAAGTACAGGATGGAAGATTAGGTGTGCAGCGGTTTTCCCATCTGATTATTCTGCTGCAATGTCTAATCTCGGATTTCAAACACTTTTCGAGAAAATGCATAATTTCCAAATGTTTTATCCACAACGTTTTTTCGCAAACCTTAAGAGTGGCTCGCTTGAAGAGAAAAAACCGCTAAGTTCATTCCAATTAATAATGGTTTCGTTATCGTATGAATTGGACTATTTCAATGTACTTAAAATGTTTAAATACTACGGGATTGCATCTAATAGAAAGCATCGTCATAGAGATCGGATTGTTATTGCAGGTGGTGCTGCACCATCTATTAATCCATATCCGATATCGTTGATTGCAGATGCAATTTTTATCGGTGAAGGAGGGGATTGTATTGAAAATATCATTGGCGTTCTTTGTAATAATCCACCCGGTTTTACGGATAAATCAATAATTCTTAAAGAGCTTTCTCTCATTCCCGGACTCTGGGTTCCCGAATTACAGGATAAACCCCCTGAAAAAGCATTATCTAATGTAAATATCCCACCTGTCACAACAATATTGTCAAGTTTTGCATCGTTCCCAAATATAGTTTTAGTACAGATCCAACGGGGTTGTGCATCAAATTGCCCATTTTGTGCTACTCCTGGGACATTTAATCCTTTCTATAATTATTCCGCAGATTCGGTTTTAAAACAGCTCAACCGATGGGGAAAATTTCCTAAACGCATAGGATTGATCGGCTCTGCTATCGCGGATTATCCGGAACTGACGAAATTGTTTGAATATTTCAGAGATTCGGAAATTTACACTTCATCCATTCGAATTGATAGATTGAATTCACAATCTTTAAATGTATTAAAGCTTTCAAAACACAGAACGATAACTTTTGCACCGGAAACTGGAACGCAAAGACTAAAAGCCGAATTAGGGAAAATTATTACTCCAGCAGATATAATAAAAGTTTCTTCGCAGCTTCCTGCATTAACTATTAAACTTTACTATATAATAGGATTGCCAAGCGAAAGTATCAAAGATGTCCAAGAAACTATTGAAGAAATTTCTTTTGTAACAAAATCACTTCCTAAAAAGAAATTTACAATTTCTATTAACGCATTTGTTCCCAAGAGGAACACACTATTGCAAAATTGTTCGATGTTGCCACATGATGAATTGAATAAGAGATTTGAATTAATAAAAAACGGACTTAGAAACATTCCCAATCTTAGGTTGGATATTAATTATAAAAGAAAAAGTCGCGTACAATGGGTTTTATCCTGTGGTGGTAAAGATATTGCTAATGTTTTGGTTAATTGCAAATCGACATCAGACTTTCATAGGAATTGTCGAGCAAACGGATGGGATGTTTAATTGATTATGAATTCTTGATTTGAAAATAATGTAAAAGGGCGGATGAAACCGCCCTTTGTTTTGATATTAAGGGAGAATTAAGGATTAGGATTAGGCTCAATAATTTCAAGTACCGAACGTTTACCCTGTTTTGCAGCTATGGCGTTTAGTAATGTTCGAATGGCTCGGGCAGTTTGTCCGCCTTTACCAATGACCTTTCCTAGGTCACCTTCTCCCACTCTAAGCTCAAATACTGTGGTTCTCTCGCCTGAGATCTCTCGAACCTCCACAAATGATGGATCATCTACAAGTGCTTTGGCGATAGTTTCCACGAATTCCTTGAGATCTGTCATGATCAACCTCCTTATTCATTAAGTGATTCCGACTCCGATTGAGCCGCCGAAACAACAGCTGATTCCTTTTTCTTTGATGTATTAATTTCATCTACTATTTCTTTCCAAATTCCCTTTCTAGATAGTATAGATTTAACACTTTGCGTAGGTTTGGCTCCTTTTGATAACCAGTAAATTAATCTATCCTTCTTACAGCTGACAACTTCAGGAGTAGGTAGCGGATCATAGTATCCTAAGATTTCTAAAAATTTTCCATCTCGGGGTGAACGTGAATCAGCAGCTACCATTCTAAAGAACGCTCTGTGTTTTCTGCCTTCTCTTCTGAATCTGATACTTACAGCCAAATTCTCCTCCTTTACCTTATTTACAGAAAGAATTATAATTCAAACAGTTGTTTTGTCAAATATTTTTATTAAAAAAGAATAAAACCCGAAACAAAAAAAAGATTTAAACTCCGATGTCAATGGAAATGAAATCTTTTAGGATGTTTCATAACGAGTGTTATATTTTTGTTCTTGACGTGTAAAATTGAAATGTCTTACTTAATTTAATTTTTCGAAATTGGCCCAAATTTAGCTTGTATTTTTTTATTAGCCATAAACTATTATTGATTGTGTTTTTAAAAGTTGCTTTTTCTAATTGAGAATTTCAAAAATAAATGGAGGATAAAGTGGCAACAAGAATTGCTATTAATGGTTTTGGTAGAATTGGAAGAATGATTTTCAGAATAGGCTGGGATAATCCTCAGCTTGAGTTAGTAACTATTAACGATATTACTACTCCCAAAACTTTGGCATATTTATTAAGGTATGATTCTGTGCATGGGATTTGGAATCATAAGATTGAATATTCTGACAACTCAATTATTGTTGATAGTAGGGAGATTCCAGTTTTTGCTGAGAGAAATCCTGCTCTTCTTCCGTGGAAAAAATTTGATGTAGATATCGTTGTGGAATCTACGGGACTTTTTAGACAACGTATTAAAGCTGCATTACATCTTGATGCCGGTGCGAAAAAAGTGCTAATATCTGCACCTGCGATTGATCCCGACGGGACATTTGTTATAGGTGTCAACGAAAAGGATTATGATCCCGAAAAGCACACTATTATTTCTATCGGTTCATGCACAACAAATGGACTTGCACCAGTAGCAAAAATCTTATGGGATAATTTCGGTATTGAGAAAGCTTTCATGACAACAATACATGCATACACAAACGATCAAAAGATACTGGATCTTCCTCATAAAGACTTCAGAAGAGCAAGAGCCGCTGGAATGTCAATTATTCCAACGACTACAGGAGCTGCTAAGGCAATTTCTCTTGTTATTCCAGAGCTTAAAGGGAGATTTGATGGAATGGCTATTCGTGTTCCCACCCCTGACGGTTCTGTGATCGATTTAGTTGCTAACCTTAGCAAAGAAGTGACAGTTGATGAAATTAACGATGTTTTTAAAAAGGCATCTCAGAATTCGATGAAAGGAATAATTCAATATACAGAAGATCCTATTGTTTCCATTGATATAGTTGGTAATTCTCATTCTTCCATCTTCGATTCTCTTGCTACAATGGTTATGGGCAAAAAAAGCAATATGATTAAGATTCTAACTTGGTATGATAATGAATACGGTTTTTCAAATAGAATGGTAGATATGCTCCAAATTATGATGTAGAAAAAAATTATTTGCGAAGTAGAAATTGACGGATATTTTCATGTAATTTCTTTTCATATTATAATTTCGTGTTTACTCTTATCGTTTGGATTAAGAAAAAGTTTAGGAATTTTAAATATGAGAAAAGAGTTGAATATTTTTCCTAATTAATTTAAAGGGAGATATTTTAAAAATGAAGAATTTTAGTCTGAATCAGCGTTGTACGAACCTGGAGGCATTGAAATGCATAAAATGACAATTAATGATTTGAATATTGAAAACAAACGGGTTCTTTTGCGTGTCGACTTCAATGTACCTATGGAAAATGGTGTAATAACCGATGACATGCGTATTAGTTTTACTCTTCCTACAATTAAGAAATTGCTAAAGAATAATAATTCCATTGTTATAATCTCTAACCTAAGAAGGCCCAACGGTAAAGTTGTTCCCGAATATTCTCTTAAACCAGTTGCCAAGAGACTTTCTGAATTATTAAATCAAAAAGTGGATTTCCTGCCCGATTGTGTGGGTCCAGAAACTTTGAAATATACAAGAAATATGAAAAAAGGTCAAATTGTTTTTCTTGAGAATGTCCGCTTTCACAAAGAGGAAATGGATAATGA
>CAZLTJ010000081.1:0-9218 GCA_964562425.1 uncultured bacterium | reverse complement strand
TTGTCAATTAAAAGTTATCCTAATCCATTTAATGCCATCTGTGAAATTCAATACATTGTACCCAACTCAGGTTCTCTTGTGATACGCGATATAACCGGTCAAATTATAGAGAACATTAATATAAGCGGTAGTGGTATATATAGCTGGAATGCACAAAAAATGCCCTCAGGTATTTATTTTGTAAACGTCTTCGACAAAACTACGTCATTAATGAGTAAGGTCTGTTTAATTAAATGATTTTACATATTATATAAAATTATAACATAATTTGAGGTGAAAAAAATGAAAAGGACAACAATAATAATTGCTCTCTTATCTTTTATAGGCTTTTCTTATGGTTTTATCCAAACTCCAATGAGTATGGTTTGTGTTACACCTAATGAAACAGCATCAAATCAATGGGTAGAATATCTTAAAACCAATTATCCTGCCATATCAGATTCTGCTGGTTTAATAATAATCAGCTCAAGGTACAACGACCGCGGTTCAAATGTACCATCTTTCATAACATACTGGCATGGAACAGTTCTTTATCCTGGAGATACCATGCGAACTCCTTGGGCAGGATTCAATGGAAATATTCGCATATCAACAAAAGAAGAAGTGATTGAAAGTTTAACCACTTCTATAGGTCGTGATAAAACGCCATTCTCTACATGGATTGAATATTTCACCGACGATTCTGTATACGTGAAAATTACCTCAGATGATCCGACATGCGATTCTCTGTTTCATCGGGTTTACCTTTTGATTCTTGAAAATGATGTTACATTTTACTCATCTACTACTCCTTATAACTGGGTTCTGCGTAACATATTCCCGTTCGCTATGGGAGATATTTTTGAACCTGTTGCTGGTGATACAATAACATATGCAATACATTACAAAACAGGCAATTACTGGAATCTTCACAGATGTCGCTTTGCATTATTTATCGATAGACCAGGTTCTTATGATGTAAGGCAATTTGCGTTTGGACCAGTTCCACTTCTCGACTACAAGTTCGACGTCCGAGAATTAGATCCAAGCTCTGCTCTCGCTGAACCCGGCTCATTACAAACCTTTAGGAACGAAATCATTAATAATGGACTCCTACTAGATACAATTCGCATTACATACGAAGTTGATATGCCTCCGGGATGGGTTTTTGAAGTATGTTTAGACTCAACAATCCGTTTCAGTTCGGATACATCGATATATCTTGATAGTGAAAACAGAGAAACAGTATGGGTCCGCATAACACCGGACTCTACCTCAGGAGCATTTGGTAGTGTTGTCCTTATCTATACCTCCACTAATACTGCTGACACCTTTGAAACTAATTTTTTCGTTACGAACGGTGGCCACGTTCTGGTATTCGATCAAAGTTCCTATTATTATGGCTCACCGGAATATTACACAGATGTATTAGATAGCTTAGGAGAACAATTTACATATTTTAGGTCATCCTACGGTTCAATTAACGCATCAACATTGAGGTCTTTTGATATAGTAATATGGTACATAGGAACAAGTTCCGTGAGAATATCATACGGAACCGCAGAAGCTTTTGCTAATTTTCTTGACAACGGTGGTAAATTATTCATTTCTAGCCAAAGTAACACATACAATATGAGCGAAGCAGGGCGTTATCCAACCTACTATAGACATTTAGAGTTCCTCGAATCTTACCTCCGTTGTTCTTCAAATCGTTATTCAGTATGGAATAGCTCCAATAGTAAGGATCTGTATGGTGTTCCATTAGACCCAATCACAAATGATTTACATTTGGATCTCAATGATCCTGCCCCATATGACTCTGAAGATGGTGACATCATAACTCCTGTGGCAGGTGGAATACCCATACTATACTATGATGCTGAAAGAACAAAATGTGCAGGTTTAAGATGGACTGGCGAAGGATATGCTGGCAACCCATTTGAGGTGGTGGTTTTTGGTTTAGATTTTGCCTGCATCGAAAACTTTGAAAATAGAAAATCGCTTATGATAAACATACTCGCTTGGCTTGATTCCGCGTCGTACATACAGGAAACACCGAATAAAACACCCGATAGGCTCTCACTCGAGGTCATTCCTAATCCATTCAATATTAGTTGTGAAATATCATATACATCGGATGGTGATGCATATCTTGCGTTTCACGATCTATCTGGCAGATTATTAGAAGAAGTAAGTGTTTCCGGGACTGGAAAATATATTTGGAAAGCTGATAACTTTTCTTCGGGAATATACTTTGTGCGACTAATCCAAAAAAACAGATCGTTGGATAAAAAAATTATACTGTTAAAATAAATTTATATACAGAAATTGAAATATTCATTATATTTTAAGGGTCTAACACTGCAAACAATTTCCAGGGGGTTGAAATGAAGAAATTTCTCCTGTTGTCTTGTCTTTTAATGACGCTTGGGACATCCCTTGCATTTCCTCGTAATCCAGTTGGTTTTGTTGGTTTCTATGCCAGTTCCCGTTCTCGACAATCCAGAACTTCGGCAAGATTTTTTACATACCATTATCCTGAGATATACGATTCATCCATTATAATTTTTCATGCAACAGGATATATAGGGTACTATTACATAACCAACCAACCTAGATTTACTGGATATATAAATGCAATCTATTATACTTTACTAGGTCACGATCCGGATAGCGGATATCAAACACCATGGGGATGTTTTAACGGTATTTTAGAACTCGCTGTTTACGACACTACACCTCCACCTCCTCTCTGGGATACACTTAATGCTTCATTCGGAAAGTCTTCACCGCTTCTCGTTAAGTTAGAAGGAACAACCGACGATTCAATTTTTGTAAAAGTAACATCTGACAATACAGTTGGGGCTGGTCCATTCTTCTTGCATGCATTCATTCTGGAAAATCATATGGATCTTTCTGGCTCTCCAACTGAAGGATATAGTCATATAGGAAGAGATGTTTTTCCTTCTGCAACAGGTTATAAATTTACAATTGCACCTGATACAACAATAGATATTCACTTAGCCTACGAAAGAATTCATACCTGGGATCAAGAAGAATTAGAACTCGCAATAACAATCACTGATTCAACAAATTCAGAGATCATACAAGCCTGCCATGGAGCACTACCAGCACCCAATTATTTTTATGCTATGATACTTCCAAGTTATACATCGCTTTTAGCCAAACCGGGAGAAGAAATCACATTTTATCTCGACCTTTACAATATCGGTTTGAATTTGGATACACTAGACCTGTCAATTGACTTCGATGCAATCACTGGTTGGACGGTTGATATTTGCCATGGTGATAGCTGTTTCGAAGACCATTCCAAAATCGTTATGGATGCCATGACAGATACTGTTTTTAGAGTTAAAGTAAAAACAGATACTGTAGAATTTGGAATTATGAATATCGACCTAATTGCAAACTCACTAATAGGTGGTAGGGAAAGATTAGGAGCATTTACAGTAGGAACCGGTGGAGAAATCCTTTATGTAGAGGATGGTTCATATTCATATTATTATACTCAATCATTCAATAATCTTGAACTCGAAAATAGTTTTCTCTATCATCCTCGAAACTATTTATATATGGAGCCAGAGCAGCTTGACAGATTTACTACTGTAATTTGGGGTACCGGGAGTTCAAGTAGTAGTACATTACTGGAAAGCGATAAATACGCTATTAAAAATTATCTTAAGACCGGTGGGCATTTCTGGTTAACTGGTGGAAGGATTGGTCGTAATTTAGTTTATGACACCTCCTACCCAGACACTATCTTCTTTCAGAAAGTTCTAAAAGCTGGTACACACGAGGATGAACTTTACCAAATTGAGGGAAATCACTCCGTAAGAGGAGTATTTGATGAGATTACACTCGGTCTTACATTAAACTTATTTGGTGGTGATGGTGCAAATAATGCATGGAGATGTGAAGTTCTAACACCTGCAAGAGGTTGGGGTGCTCATCCAATCTTCTATTATGTCCCGGATTCAACCGAACCTCTCACTTGTGCTGCGCTTTGTTATCAAGAAGATAGCACAACAACTTACGGTAGATTAGTTTATTTTGCTTTCCCGTTTGAAGCTATCGACAATCAAGAAGACCGAGATACAGTTATGGATAGAATTCTTAACTGGTTTGAAACCGGTGTAGGAATTACCGAATCTGAAATAGTAGTTCCCGAAAGAATTTCTCTTGATATCGCACCTAATCCGTTCAATTCTGCTTGCGAGATCTCTTATTCTATGATTGGCACAGGCTCGTTACAGATTTTAGACTTAACCGGAAAAGTTGTAGAAAATGTTAGTATAAGCGGAATCGGAAAATTTAGATGGAATGCCTTAAATATGCCTTCTGGCATATATTTAGTTAGCCTGTCATCGGAAAAGAGAACATTAACAAGAAAGATAACCCTTTTACGATAATATTAATTCATTGGAGGATATCATGAGAAAATTTATTTTTGTCTTAATCCTTTTAACAATTCTTTCAGTGGGTTTCGCAAAACCCAGAATACCTGTGGCAGAAATTATTGTCAGAACCTCTGGTGCTGATTCGGATGCATGGGCTGAATTCGTTAGAGATTCTTTTTCTACTGTCGCAGACAGCACTACACCTTTACTTTTTCTATATAGTAGATGGGAAATGTCTGATGCTATGGATTCGTATGTTAAAATGGCTTACTTTGTATTTGATTCCAGTGACGACTCTGTAAACACTCCTTGGGGTGGAATCGATGCCCAAATAGATTTTCAGGGAACAGCAGAAATAGCCGATTTACGGGACTCACTTAAAGACAGAATCGGCGCTGACGAAAGTAAAGTCTCTATTCGAGTTGATCATATAACAGAGGACACAATTTATGTGGGTGTTGCTCTTAAGGACACCAATTATATTGACACATTCCTAAGACTGTTTGTTGCAATATTAGAAAATGACGTTATAGTTAGCTCTAAAGAATACGATTGGGTTGTTAGGGATATTTTCCCTGGTGGTGGTTTGGGAGAGCTTGTTCTTCCAACAGATACTTTAGATACAATCTATACAGTACATTATTCTAGAAGTTACACATGGTACCCACCTAATTGCATGTTAGCTATTTGGGTAGACCGAACGCATATTACTGAAGGGCGAGATATTTTTGAATCCATGCACATCCCATTTCCTTTATCAGAATATATGTTATATGTAAAAAATATGTCTGGCGCTAATCTTGTAGGAGCAGCAGGAGATACATTAACATTCCAACATGTTATTTTTAATTACGGTGCTAATGAAGAGACTTTACGTATAAATCTAACTGTAGATGTCTTCCCTGCTGGTTGGGATTATGAAATAGAATATAAAGGAAGTACTTTCACAAGCAGCTCAAATTTTAACTTAAGATTTAGAGACATAGATACGCTAAAATTTAACATTTTCACTAATCCTGCAGGTTTAGGATCTGCAAAATTTAGGTTTCTCTATACCGCTGATAATGCTTCAGATAGTTTTGCATTTCAGCTTGCTGCAACTACGGGTGACAGTTATATAATCATTAATGACGACTATTACAATCGTGGATACGAAACATATTATTTTGAAGCAATGGAATCTTTAGGACATCAGTATTTCTATTATAGAACAGCATGGGTGCCTTCTAGACAAACAATCTATCCTGTAATAGAGAATTTTGAAAATGTTATCTGGTACACTGCTAATAATACATCTACACTTAGTGGTTCAGACCGATCCTCTCTAGCTCAATTTCTTCGAAAAGGCGGAAAACTTTTTATCACAGGAAGTAGAATTATACGCGACTTATGCTTGGATGGTCGATACACCGACTACGAATTCGTAGAATATATCCTTCGCTCAAGTTCCTCTTCGCGAGCGCTCAAAGATTCTGCAACCTTATACGATACCAGTGGCATTATGCACATTCATGGAGTTTCTAGGGATTATATATCAGATGGATTTAATTTCCCCGTTACCGATTGTGAAGGTGCTAATAACATGGGTCGCATGAATGTGATACAACCTATCGCTGGAGCTATTCCTTTCTTTTACTATGGCAAAGTAGGAACTGAAGAATGTGCTGCATTAAGGTATTCACAGAATCCATGGGGTGTTGTATTTCTCGCGTTTGGGTTTGAGGCAATTGATTCTACATCACGAAGAGTTGAATTAATGGATAGAATTCTCAAGTGGCTTGCTGATTCAGCCTCAATTCAAGAGGGAAAAGCACCTAAACCCAATTTGTTGAGTCTTTCGATACAGCCTAATCCGTTTAATGCTATCTGCGAAATAAATTTTTCAACACCAGTAAAAGGAAATCTCGAAATACTTGACATATCCGGTCGGAGAATATACGTTACAGAAGTCGAAGGTTCAGGAAAGTTGACTTGGGATGCAAGTGATAGAACATCGGGTATTTATCTGATTAGAATAATAGCTAACGGTAAAACGGTTCAGAAAAAGATTGTATTGCTAAAATAAATACAAACTAAATACTTGACATATCCGGTCGGAGATTATATCTTTAATAGGTTAAAGTTACGGGAAAGCCAACTTGAGATACAAGTGATAGAACATCTGGTATTTATCTGATTAGAATAATAGCTAATAGTAAAACGTTTCAGAAAAGGATTTTTTTGCTAAAATAATTTCTACAAAAGATAAAATTCATTGACTAAAAAATAATTGTTAGTTATATTAGTTTGTTAATATTTGCAGGAGGTTTCAATGAAAAGATGTTTAATCGTTGCATTGCTCTTTTTGCTCGCTGTAAGTTTTATTTCAGCATATCCAAGGATGCCAGTGGGTGAATTATTCACACGTACAACTTGTGGACCATGCAGAGCAGCTCATACATTGTTAGGTTCACGTTTCTCAGAATGGGAAGATTCAACATTGTTAGTGGCATATCATTTATCAGGTGATCCGTTCTATCTTTCTGGTGTAAATAGTCGTGCAAGTTATTACATGACATGGTATCCAATAGATTTTATTCCAGACATGATGATCAATGGCGAAGATTATCTTAGCGCAGCAAGTAATTATATTCCTACATTTAGAAGTTCTTTCTGGACATCATCGTTCGTGGGTATCGAGATTGTAAAAATGACTTCAGATAGTATTGGAATCGATATTTGGCTCGAGGATTCTTCACAAATCGGTGATTATAGGTTAGTTGCCCTCTTGAATCAGGATAGTCTGATGGCCACTGTGTCGACTGGACCATTTAAATTCGATTGGGTTGTTATAGCATTTCTGACAAATCCATCGGTTGGTGCCGGAGATCCTTTAACTCTTACTTATCCCGATACAATTTATAGACAATTCCATTTACCAATTCCAGGTGGTGCTGATCCTGAACAAGTATACTTCGGTGCTTTTGTCGCTGGTCCAATTCGCGGCAGTTCTACAACGGCTCCTACAATTCAGAATGCTGTAAAAAGATACCTTAGTGCAAGACCAGCTTATGGCTATCATTCGTCAATTAATGTTGGAAAAAGAATTACTGATCTCAGTGATACTGCTATATTTATCGTTACAGTTTACAACGATGGTACTGCTGATGATAACTATCACCTAAAATTTGAAGTTCTCTCAGAACCTGCTTCATGGACTTCTGGTATTGGTGGAACACATTCAACATGGGATCTTTGTCTTTCCTCAATGTCGGAGCAAGAATTTCCAGTTATAATAACAACACCGGATAGAGGTGTCGGTCACTACATGATGATTGTTAGTGCTGATTCTGTCTCTGGCAGAACCGATACGCTATCATTCACTCTTGGTGCAAAGCCAGAAGTATTGGTGGTAAACGATTCACCCGATCCTGACTCGTCCAATTATTGCAGATACTTCAACTATGGAAATCATAATTACTTATATTGGAATATTGAACAAGATGGTGCTCTTTCTGATTTTACAACTTATGATCCCGAATTAGTAATCTGGTACACAGGAAACGATACATCCTCATCGGTGCTGAATCATGAAAGAGGAGAGTTTACAAGACATTTCATCAGTAACAGTAGATGTTTCATACTAAGCGGTGCAGGAATATGCCAAGCTAATTTTGGAGCTTTTCTTAGTTTCACCCTTTCAATTAATTACGTCGCAGTAAAATCTTCTCCTCTTCTAGTTTCTGCAACACACGATGTTACCGAATTCGATGGATGGTCTGGAACTCTTTCAGGTGCAGCAAGAGGCGAGGTTATGACCCCGATTTCAAGCACACCCGTTTTACAGTATTTTGATGGAACAATAGCCGGCGTAGTCCGAGATTCCCCAGGTAAATTCGTTTTCATGGGTTTCCCTATGGAAGCTCTTCCGTATCGTGAATTTAGATTGCTCATGAATAGATGCATGGAATTCTTTGACATTTCAGGAGTAGAAGAGACTGGATTACCTACTTCAATAAGCATTTCGGCATACCCAAATCCCTTTAATACATCCTGTCAGATTACTTACACTATACCAGATGGCATCAAAGGAACATTAGAAATAATTGGGGTTGATGGAAGAGTTGTACTCAATAAGTCAATTAATGGATCTGGAGTATATAATTGGAATGCTCACAATATTAGTTCCGGAATATATCATGTTCAAGTTCGTTCAGGAAACACAACTCAGACTGCGAGAATTGCGCTAATTAAATAAAGCATTTATTTGCAAAATTATACTTGAGGAAGTCACAATTCACTTGGCTTCCTCTTTTTTTGGTTACACTTATTATGAAAATTTTATCGATAGATACATCCACTGATTATCTCTGTCTTGGATTTGGAATAAATGATGAATTAATATCTGAGATTTCACTTAAAGTTCCGAAAAAGCATTCTCAGCTTTTGCCTCAGCATGTCAAAATTCTTCTCGAACCAGTGAATGTTGATTTAAAGGACATCGATATTATCACTCTTTCAATAGGACCTGGATCATACACTGGTCTGAGGATTTCAACTGCTTTTGTACAGGGTTTGGCTTTGTCCAATGAAAACTTGCGAACTGTATGCGTAGATTCTTTAACAGTTTATGCACAAAGATTTCAAAACTGCAAGGAAACAGTCGCAGTTGTTGTGGACGCTCGGGGTAAGGCGATTTACGGTGCAATATTCGATGTCTCGGATGCTCATCCGACTCCAATCATTCCATCAGGTGTCTTCTCTGTAAAGGATTTCGAACAAAAAATAATTAGCTTTCCGAAAATAATCCTTATAGGGAACTATGCTAATAAAATAGAAACA
>CAZLTJ010000080.1:0-9355 GCA_964562425.1 uncultured bacterium | reverse complement strand
CTTAATTAGATTGCTTATAGGAATTAGTGGAGATACCGTATCATTTTCACAATTATCATCGAGAACGCAAACTCTTTTAACTAACTATCTTCAAAGTAACATTGGTAGATATGCAGAGCAAACCCTTGGTCTTGATGAAGTAGAGATCCAAACATCACCATATTTAAATAACTTTGAAGACGATGGTTTGAATAATTCCAGTGAATTTAGGTTTACAGTAGGTAAAAGTGTTTCGGATAAACTATATTTGAGATATTCACAAGTTATTTCGGATATTCCAAGGCAGCAATTTGAAGTAGAGTATAAACTTTCTAAAAACCTTTCTATTGGTGCTATGCAGGATGAAGAAGGGAAATACAGTTTGAAACTCGATTTAAAGTGGAAATATTAAGTGGTTATTTATTAATTGTCACGATGATATATAATTAGATATTTTGGGTTATTATCTATAATATAAATTATACAGAACCTTTTTAGTAAAGATATTTATTAATAAGTAATATTAACGTACTTACTTTATTATTTAGCAAAAAAACAAATGTCCAATTATCTAAATAAAGCTTTTACAATAATAGTAATTCTAAGAAGTAATTTAATTCCGTTGCTATTAATTGTATTTATTTTCTCAATTTGCTTGTCAGATCAGCGAGTTTATCAAGTTTCCTTTGATGGAAATAAATCGATCAACGACTGGAACTTAAATAATTCAATAATTTTAAAAAATCCTACTTGGATTCAACGATTGCTGACAATACTTCCAAAATTTGAACTAAATTCTATTAAGAATGATCTTAAAACAATGAGAGCACTTTTTGTAGATAAAGGTTTTTTGGATGTTAGCGTGGAAGCAATATTTGCATACAATAAATCAGATTCAGATTATTTAATGATTAAATATATGATTAATGAAGGCATTCTTTACAAAATTTCGGAAATTTCTCTTAATATTCCCAAAGGAATAGATACTTCAAAGATACTCAAAAAATTAGATATGAATATTGGTAACCGTTTTTCACCATACGATTTAGATGCTAAAAGTATAGAATTGAGAAGGTTCATTGAAGATAAAGGTTATCCATACAGTTCAGTTATTGCAAAATATACAAAACAAGATAGTTTGATAAACATTACAATAGACATTAATACAGGCAAAAAGGGGTATTTCGGTAATATTACTTTTAAAGGTCTTCTCAAAACGAAAAAATCACTTTTACTAAGGGAAATGACTATCGACAAAGGTAATCCTTATTCATCCACTTCTATCCAAAAAAGCATGGAAAAATTGTATCAAACCGGTTTATTTAAAATAGTTACCTTAGATCTCGTGGATACAACAGATCAACCAGATACTGTAAACCTTGAACTAAAAGTCATAGAGCAAAAAACCGGAGGATATGGTTTTTCATTGGATTTTGGCGCGGATAAAAATTATGACTTCACCGTTGAAGCTGGTGCGGAATGGAGCAATAGAAATGTTTTTAGAAGTGGTAATGCCTTATCTATAAAAGGATTAGTCCTAAGCGAAGTTGTTTCTAGATGGCAAATTCTTTCTCATAGATATGAATTGGCCACATACAGACCTTGGACATTCAATAAAAGAATTCCTACTAATTTTGTAATCTTCTTTGAGCCAGAAGCAAAAAATGTCGATCTGGGATTTTCTACTCGTAGATATGGTGTAAATCTTAACTCTTACTTGTATAATGGGAACAAAATTCATAGTGGTGGGTTAAGTTATGAAGTCGTTGATATTTTCGGTGTCTCTGAGGATCAGGCAGAACAAATAAGGGAAGACCAGGGTATATCTATTTCAAGAAAAATTAACTACACATTTCAAACCGATACGAGAGATAATCCAATTGTACCAACAAAGGGCATTTATTTTAGAACAAGCGTTGATTTCGTTGGTGGTTTCCTTGGTGGCGATGAGGATTATTTAAAAATCGATGCTTCATTGTCTAATTATATTAAACCTTTGTATAACCTTATCTATGCAAGCAGAATCCGAGTTGGAATAATCGGTAGAACCACCCAGAAACTTAATATAAGTACACCGAATAAGTATGTAACAGGTGGTGCAAATTCTGTAAGAGGATTTGACGCACTTTCCATTGGTCCAAAGGAAAACAGTTCTGTTATCGGTGGACAAATTCTTTTTCTTTTGAATTTTGAAGTAAGATATCCGATTATTTCTAATATATGGGGAAATTTCTTTGTAGATTTTGGTCAAGTGTGGCTTGAATGGAAAGACATAAATCCAACAGATATCCGTGCTAGTATGGGTATTGGTTTGGCATATATGACTCCAGTTGGTCCGATAAGACTTGAGAGAGGTTTCATTCTAACCCATCTTGACCCCGAACAAACAGCTAAATGGCATATCTCGCTTATGTATCCGTTCTAAAGAAAATGAAATTTTTGGTTGATACAATGCTCGGTCGAATTGCACTCTGGCTTAGGTTATTTGGGTATGATACCGAATACACCCAATCTGAGGATGACGATATTCTTTACAGAGCTGTTATTGAAGGGAGAACAATTTTAACGAGGGATGTTGTTTTTGCTGCCAAAGCCGGAAAATTTGCATATCTTGTGCAATCTGAGATGTTATGGGACAAACTCCGAGAAATTGTCTTGGAATTCAATATCGAACCAAAATTAAAACTCACAAAGTGCCCCAAATGTAACGGCAGAATATTTGAAGTCGGGAAGAATTCCATCGAATTTTTGGTTCCTAAATATACTTTTCTAACACACGATAAATTCTGGCAATGCAAATCTT
Organism: uncultured bacterium; assembly: GCA_964562425.1. Taxonomy (GTDB): domain Bacteria; phylum UBP14; class UBA6098; order B30-G16; family B30-G16; genus JAUWMV01. The sequence continues at coordinate 6,573 of CAZLTJ010000080.1, read as the reverse complement.
GTAAAAAAGTATATTGGAGAGGAACCCACGTCGATCTTGCACAAAAGGATATATTAACAAAGCTGAGATTAGACAGAGAATAATAAAATGAAAATCAATAGAATTCATAGCTGGGACATATCTTCATTTCAACAAGCCAAAGAAGTGCAGCTAAAAATTGCGAAAACGCTTATTATTTCTGGTGAACAGAAAGACATTCACATTATTGCGGGTGCCGACCTTGCATTTAGCAAAAATAAACAAGCTTTCGCTGCAATTGTCTTGCTTGAATATCCTTCACTTAAATTGCTTGATACAATTACCGGAGTTCAAGATGTAAAACTTCCATATATTCCAGGATTTCTTAGTTTTAGAGAAGCACCACTAATCATCGATCTATTTGTAAAGCTTCATCTTAAACCGGATCTAGTCATGTTAGATGGTCAAGGAATTGCGCATCCTCGGGGTCTTGGTATCGCGAGTCATGTGGGATTATTTCTGGGGCTCCCAACAATAGGTTGTGCAAAAAGTAGATTAGTTGGAAAATATGAGGAACCAGCTTTTAAACGTGGTTCATATTCATCCTTAATATACAAGGAAAAAAAGATTGGTTATGTTCTTAGAACACGTAATGGCGTAAAACCAGTCTTCATAAGTCCCGGGCATCTAATTGGATTAGATGCTTCTTTAAAGCATACAATGTCATGCGTAGACAAATATAGAATACCTGAGCCTACAAGACAGGCTCATCTTGCAGTTTCACGTTTTAAGAAATCTTTTCTAAGTACTGAATTGTCTTGACATTTTATTTTTTTTCTAAAGTTTTATACATCACTTCACGATAAGCAAAGGTTAAACATGAAAAGTAGAATTAAAGCTCTCTCATATAGTGCAATTCTGGTTGCTTTAGGCGTGGGTTTAGGATATGTATTAGCTTGGATACCCAATGTTGAACTAGTTAGTTTCACTGCAGTCTTAGCTGGATTTATGCTCGGAATGAAGTGGGGTATTATTGATGGTGCATTAATATTCGGATTATATTCGTTTTTATCACCATATGGTATGGCACCTCCTCCATTGCTTGTAGCACAGATAATAGGTGGGACCTTTCTCGGTTTTCTTGGTGCAACATTTAGCAAAGGTTTGCGAAAACCAGTATATGCAGCCTTTGTAGGTTTTCTTGGTACACTTTTCTTTGATATTATTACCAACGCTTCTGGGTTCTTTGCTTTTCCTACACGACATACATTTATAGCATATATTATTGCGGGTTTAGGATTCACTGTAATTCATTTAGTTTCAAATACTGTTTTGTTTGTTATATTATTCCCTGTATTATCTTCAATAGTTGAAAAAATTTCGATTTCTAAAAATTAATTATGAAAATATCATTCATTCAAATAATCTATGAATCCTTTATAAGCTCTTTAAATTCGCTGTGGACACATAAACTCCGTTCAGCACTGACTTTTTTGAGCATAACTATAGGTGTAACCACGATTATAGCAATTGTATCTATTATTAGTGGACTTGACAAACAAGTTGCCGAAAGTTTTGCCAGTTTGGGCTCGAAGGTCCTATATGTAGAGCGATTTAGATCCTGGGCTGGTGGTGGTCAGGACTGGGCTAGAATCCGCAGGAATCCCCCTTTAACGCAAAAGGAATTGCTGGCTTTGCATAATTTAAATTCGGCTGAAATGGTTGCTCCATTTGTGCGAATCACTCGAAAAACCTTTTGGAAAAATAATTCTCTGGATGTTGACCTTATCGGTACATCGTGGGAATATCCCCAGATGATGCATTTCGATTTAACTGATGGAAGGTTTTTTTCATTTGGCGAAGGCAAAAAAGGTAAGCCAGTATGCGTTATCGGCTCCGAAGTTGCAAAAACTTTGTTCGACTATGAAGAACCACTTGGAAAATGGATTCGAATTGGTGCAACATCATACAAAATCGTCGGTGTAATGTCACATCAAGGAAGATCTATGAGTATGAATACCGCTGATGATGATATTTATATACCATACAACTCATTCATATCACATTACGGAGGTCGAAGACGGTTGAGAATTTTAGTTGCAGCCAAAAAAGCTGACCAAATCGACGAACTACGAGAAGAAATTAGAACACTCCTCAGAGGTTTAAGAGGAGTTAAACCGGGTAAACCAGATAACTTTGCATTAAACTCACAGGATCAACTTTTAGATGCATATAAGAAATCCACTACAGCATTATGGAGTGCAATCATAGCAATTGCTGCACTTTCATTATTTATTGGTGGACTCGGAGTTATGAATGTAATGCTTATAACTGTTGCAGAAAGAATGCGGGAAATAGGAATTAGAAAAGCATTGGGAGCTCAACGAACTCATATTTTATTCCAATTCTTGCTTGAAGCCTTACTTCAGTGTTGGTTAGGCGGTTTGTTAGGTTTTATTATTGGTATTCTGCTTCCTTTTTTAGCTTCGAGGATTATTAGCGAACTTCCATTTTCACTCTCGATTTTATCTGTTATAATTGCAATTTCTTTTACCTCTTTCGTTGGAATAAGTTTTGGCATATATCCTGCATTAAAAGCAGCCAAATTATCACCCGTTGAAGCACTAAGGTATGGATAACTACTCAAGTAAATCTCTTCATATTTTATATGAATAATACAATCAGAAAAATTGAAAATAAAATCGGATTATTCATAAATGACTTCTTTATTTCATATACCATACGTATTTATCTGCGAAACTACTATAGTGTTAATTATACGAAATTGAAATCGAAAATAGTTCTTTATTTAGTTGACCAATAATTATGTTTATCTTATATAATGCAAATACATCTATAGCTATTTAGTTTATTATGGAGAAAAAACATTTCAACACAGATTTTTTAGTAATTGGCACAGGTATCGCTGGTCTGACATTTGCGATAAATGCAGCAACAATTGGCAAAGTTATAATTATTTCTAAATCGAATGCCATCGAAACAAGCACCGATTTAGCCCAGGGTGGAATTGCAGCAGTCATTCCGGGAACTGACGATTCAATTAGCCTTCACATTGAAGATACACTCAGAACAGGTGTTGGACTTTGTAAACCTTATATCGTTGAAAAAGTTATCTCATATGCTCCGGAAGTTATTTCAAAGTTAACAAAACTTGGGGTGAAGTTCTCACATAACGAATATTCTTCAAGAAATGATTTTAACTGTGGTCTTGAGGGTGGTCACAGTAGAAATAGAATTGTACATGTTGCAGATTATACAGGTCATGCAATAGAAAAAACGCTCCTTGAGAAAATATATCAAAACCCGAATATCGAACTTTTGGAATATTACCTTGCAATTGATCTTCTTACTCAACATCATCTTCCAAATTATCCAATCAAGCCCTGGGAGAACATTGAATGTTACGGTGCTTATGCATTAGATACAAAAAACGAAATAGTTAAAACTATAATAGCAAAGAAAATCCTTTTGGCAACTGGCAGTGCTGGAGTTCTTTATCAGCATACTACCTGTCCTTCAGTTGCTACCGGTGATGGTTTCGCGATGGCTTATCGTGCAGGTGCTCGGATTGCAAATATGGAAATGATGCAATTTCATCCCACAGTCCTTTACAATCCTAATGAATCTAAACCCACAGATTTCTTGATCTCTGAGGCGGTTCGAGGTGATGGTGGAATTCTTTATAATATAAAGCATGAGAAATTCATGAAAAAATATACCGAATTGGGTGAATTAGGTCCGAGAGATATTGTCGCAAGAGCCATAGATCAGGAGCTTAAAGCAACCGGTGAGAGATTCGTTTATCTTGAAATCAGACACAAAGGTAAACAATATATAAAAAAACGATTCCCATACATATATCAGTCCTGCCTAAACCGAGGTTTAGATATAACAAAAGAAATGATCCCAGTGGTACCTGCTGCACATTACATATGCGGTGGTGTCATCGTTGACGAGCATGGCAGAACCGATATAGAAAATCTCTATGCTTGCGGAGAGGTTGCTCATACTGGTTTTCATGGTGCAAATCGACTTGCAAGCAATTCTCTTCTTGAAGCTTTCGCGTTTGCTGATTTCTGCTTCAAACATCTGAAAAAAATAGATTTGTCCTCAGAGAAAATGCCAATTATTCCGGATTGGGACGATTCCGGTGTATTCGATCGGGGTGAATGGGTTATAATTAAACATAATTATAAAGTTCTCAGAGCTCTTATGTGGGATTATATGGGAATTGTTCGTTCTATTTCAAGACTGGAAAGAGCATTAACAAGAGTTCGATTTATGTGGGAGGAAATTGAAGATTTCTATCGCAAAAATCCTGTTCGTAGAAAGATATTAGAATTACGAAACATGGCTTATGTAGCAGAACTAATGATAAGATCCGCTCTCTTTAGACATGAAAGTAGAGGACTTCATTATCTCAAAGATTATCCAAATATCGATACAAGATTTGCTCGTGATACAATACTAAAATCAACTGGTTTATATAATGAAACTCATCTTTCTTAGCTTGTTGTTGTTGCGGTTATAAATATATTTCTTAAAATATTTCAAGTTTCGGAGGTAAACGTGCAGAATCTATTTAGAAAAGCTGCGAAAACTGTGGTTCTACAATGCCTTAAAGTAAAAAAAAACGAAACAACCCTCATACTAACCGATATCCTTGAGCGTGAGATTGGATTAGCAATTTACGATGTTGCAAAGGAGTATGCATTTGAAGCAATTTTCACTGAGATATCCCCACGAGAAACCCACGGAGAAGAATTACCTAAAACAGTATCAGCTGCTATGTTAGAAACAGATGTCATAATTGCACCAACATTCAGATCTATAACTCATACAGAAGCTCGACGAAATGCATGCAATAATGGTGCACGTGTAGCTTCAATGCCAGGAATACTCAGAGAGACTTTTCTTAGAGCAATGATCACAAACTATTCAATTATCGCTGAAGAAACTATTAAAATAAGCGAAGCTCTTTCTCAGGCAAAATTAGCGAGAATAATCAGTGATCATGGCACAGATATAGTAATAAATCTCGAAAACAGGCAAGCTTTTGCAGATACAGGATTGATACACAATCCAGGAAATTATGGCAATCTACCGGCAGGTGAAGCATCCATTTCTCCTCTCGAAGGTTCAGCTAATGGCACAATTATTATCGATGGTTCAATTGGAGATACTGGTATCCTTGATTCAAATGATTATATAACAATAAAAGTTAACGATGGATTCGTTACGGAAATCACAGGTTCTCGAGCTGCTGGATATCTTTCAGGATTATTAGCTCAGTACCCGAATGAAGCAAGGAATATTGCTGAATTTGGCATAGGTACCAATCCATCTGCAAGATTATGTGGAAATATTCTCGAGGATGAGAAAGTTATGGGCACAGTTAGCATTGCTCTTGGAAATAATGTTTCTTTAGGGGGTTCGATAGAAATTCCTATTCACTTGGATGCGATAATTCTATCCCCTACAATTTGGCTTGATGGGAAAAGGATTATGAATAGAGGAAAACTTAGTTTATAGTTTCAATTTCTATATAGCAAGGAGGATTATATGACCAAGCTTGTGGGTATTCTAACTGGAGGTGGTGATGCTCCAGGACTTAATCAGGTCATTCGCGGTGCAGTTTTCTGTGGAATTAAAAAACACAATTTCGAATTCATTGGAATACTCGATGGTTGGAAAGGTTTGCTTGAGGGAACATCTATACCTCTTACAATTGACGATGTTATCGATTACTCGTATGAAGGAGGCACTCTTCTTGGTTCAAGCAGAACTAATCCTTTTAAGTCTGAGGGTGGCGGCGAAAGATGTGTTATGAATTTTAAAGGATTAGGCTTGGATGCAATTATAGCTCTTGGTGGTGAGGATACATTGGGAGTAGCATATAAACTTTTTAGCGAATACGACTTACCTATTGTCGGAGCACCTAAAACTATTGACAATGACCTTCCTGGCACCGATCAATGTTTCGGGTTTGACACATCGGTAAATCGCGTTATGGAATCTATCGATAGATTGAGAACTACTGCGCGATCTCATCACAGGATAATGGTTGTCGAAGTTATGGGCAGACATGCAGGCTGGATGACATTAATTGGAGGGGTTGCTGGTGGTGCTGATATAGTTTTAGTACCAGAAGAACCAGTTGACCTTAACGAAGTTACTGAAAAGCTTATAAAACTTCGAGCCTCAGGTCGTAAATATGCAATCATTGCAGTTTCTGAAGGTGTTAAAATTCGATTCGGTGAAGGTTTAGAGGATATTTTTACTCAGGACGCAGAAGTGGATGAATTCGGACATGTAAGACTCGGTGGAATTGGGAAAATACTTGCGAAAACCCTTCAGAAACGAACTAACTGGGAAGCTCGGCATGTGGTTCTGGGGCATCTTCAACGTGGCGGACCACCAACAGCTCTCGATCGATGGCTATCTACTAGATTTGGTGTTGCAATCTCAGATCAAATTGCAATAGAAAATTTTGGTGTTATGGTTGTCCTTAAAGGATTTGATATCGTACCAGTCAGCCTTGCGGAAGCTGCCAAAGGCATCAATACAGTTCCAAGAGATTTTATTGAGCTGGCA
>CAZLTJ010000079.1:0-9539 GCA_964562425.1 uncultured bacterium | reverse complement strand
AAACCGGTGAACCTGCGGAAGCGGGATAGGGGAATCCATCGATGCTAATCTCTGCCGTGTTGAAATCCACATTTCCATCATCGTCATTTATAATAATCTTTATACACTGATCCTCGCACGTGGTAATGTAACCATCAAAAGGTTCGATAACCTCTGCCGTAGGTCCTGTGAGACGCATAATAAAGTTCTGGCAGAACTCGGTAGCATTAGGTCCGCAGTGGATGGAATTATCCGGAACATATACACACACCTGAATTGTATCGCCGGTTTCGAATACATAGCTGCTCCCGTGGAAATCCAGTTTATAATTAGTTCCATCCCATGTTACAAGCGAATTGCTGGTGTAGAAAGTGTCATCATAAGTATATACACCTACCAAGTCCACAATTCTAACGAAAATTTCTTCATCGTCAATCCCAGATAATTCATCGTTAACTTGGAACGATATCTCAGGAGTTGGAGTTGGCATAAGCGAATCCGGAGCAGGCAAGAACCCAGTAACCTCCGGTGGTGCGAAGTCCGGTGTGAAGCTCCAGCAAATAGGCAGTCCTCTTGCCGAGTCCCCTCCAAAATCCACAAGGCTAACAATACACACTTCATACGTTTCGCCTTCCACGAAATACCCAGGTGGTGCATCAAAATATAGCAACGATTCAGGACCCACATCAATTATTAATTGCAATCGCTCATGGTAAATACTATATCTATCCGTATCGTTGGCTTCATTAATTATCATAAACCATATCGAGTTCGAATCCACTGGTGCTGCACCGCCGTGAATCTCCACAAGAATTCCCGAGTCCTCACAGGCGAAAAACGAACCGTCGACAGGTGCAAGAACCCTTACCCACGGTCGCCCGTGAAGCCAGAAGAAATGCCAAGTTGTGTCCAGAATATTTGGTGGGCAAGCATCCGGCATGTCCATAGCAACAATGTTGACAGCTACGCTACAGGTCTCACCTGTTCCGTAACATATCGCAGGATCCAGAAATACTGTTGTATTATAAACATCAGAGTCGTTAACACCAGTCCACGGGAACATATATGCACTGTTAATTATAATATTCAACATTCCGATATCCAATCCTGCAATACTGTCAATTATACTGAAATAGATCTCATAAGGGAAATTCAATAGCATGGTGTCCAATATCGGATCAGTCCACAGCAAAACTGGCTCCTCGTAATCGACCGTAAATAGGACTTGCACAGGAAGCGAATAGATCTTTCTTCCCTGGACGTCCTTACCGCTTAAAAGCAGCATCTTAACTTTATCCCCGGATTCAACAAGCCCAGGAGGTCCCTCAAATAAAACTAAATTAGACCCCATTGTAGTAAACACACCATCATCACCGGTGAAGAAATGCGTATCCACTTCATTAATAATAACTCTCATTTCGAAAGTTAGCTCGTCTGGCATGTCTCTTTCCGGATCTATAATTTTTATGTGCGCCTCGATAGGATCACATGCGCTAATTCCACCATCTGGTGGAGAATCAAATTTTGCATTCATAGGATAGTTGAAATAGAATTCGTCACACAATACCGTATCGTTAGGTCCAAAAAGATCGCAACCATCCTGAAAAGTCGGCACTTTATCCGAAGCATGAACACATACAAGCATTGTATCGCTGAGATAACCCTCTATTTGACCTCTGGTTCCGCTCAACATCAATCTTATTGGTGGAGATATTGAAATAATGGTAACGTTAAGATGAGTAAGATCAAGAGTATCCTCGTTGACAGTGATAAATAGCGAACGGGGTTCCACTCCCGAGGGATAATCTACTATTGTCCAAACAATATTGATAAAAGTATCGGTAAACTCGTTGTGAAGAATAGGAGCCGGCACTATTTCCATATTGAAAAGTTCAGGTGCCCCAAAGTCGGATTCGAATTTTCCCTCTACAATAGATTGCGTGAAACATCCGTTTGCATCGGTAGCCGAAACTAAACTATATGTCACAGGAAACATATGTGTCCATTCGATATCCGGAATAAATGTCATTTGTCCAGATGCCTCATCCCAAACAAGATGATCTGGATATGTGTAATTGAATCCGTCAACATTAAATGTAACGGAGGTAGGATCGACTGTTGTATCGTCGTCTTCCATGTAGAAGACGATTGTTTGAAAAGGATTAGCTGTATAGACAGTAAATCCAATCATAGTATCTGGCGGACAAAGAGGTTCAACAATAGGTCCGGGACACTCGCAATCGGGTCGATAGATGCACCCTCGGGTTGTATCAGTCAATGTGCCTCCACTACCTATACCTTTCAAATATATGTTGAAACATGTCTCCTTAGCATCGTAACCTCTTACAGAGCCAATACGCCATCCAAAACAATGTGTCTCACCGGCTGCCCATGGATAAAAATACTGTGGATTCCCTCCAGTGAGCAATGACAAAGAGTCGCCTAAATCGATCTCAGCCCAAGCACTATCGAGGTCGAATATTGCATCGTTAGTTACACACATATTTATGCACTGTGCTGAGTCTATTACAGGTATCATAACACCGAATATTGTTGACCAAGGAACAGTAAGAGCGAAAGTGGCACCACCGGTTGCTCTCGCAATACGCTTATATTCTGCATCCCAGAACATATCACCCGCTGGTGGAAAATTTGCAGCAATATAAACAACGAATCCCTCAATAACTGCACGCATATATGTATTTGGCCATTCTGGATAAGGATGTGTTACCGTATCGACGTAAACTGTAGTTGAATCGTCACATAAGCCACCTTCTGAACACAACCTATCTAACGCACATGATCTGTTGTCGCAAAATGCGATGATAATCTTTAAAGCTTCAACACGCCAGTCGTAATATTCCATTGCATAGTATATAGCGTCCCAAATAGTCTCTGCACCATCAGCACCACCCGATGCTCCCACTGCATTGATTCTATTTCTGAATAAACGATACACATCGGTCATCTGGTAGCCCGGAGAAGCGGGATCGAAATCCCAAATATTTTGACCGTCCCCGAAGGGAATTCCTCCGAAACGATACTGATAGTTCAGGGTGTGAATCATGTTTGCGAAATCGTCAACGGAACGTCGGACTGCATCGATCGTGCCGCCCATTGAACCGGTGCTGTCAATACAGAATACAATATCTACCTGTCCGCTGTCAAGTCTACAACCTATCTCAACCAAGAATTCGTCATCCAAGGCGTCTGTTTTGTGAAACTTATAATCGTTTCCTCGGAAATTATAAATAATCTGGTCTACTGTAAAACCATAGGCAGTTGAGGTTATTATAGGCATAGAAAAAACAGCTAATAACAGAACCGCAAAAAACATAAATTGTACCTTCTTCATCGATTCCTCCTTTTTATTTTTTACTAATTTTTGATACCTTCCCTAAAAATTGTACTAGAAAATATCCAAATGGGAAATTTTGGAAATCATGCGTAGGAGATAAATCAAACTTCTATTATTCTTGAATGCAACCCCCCTTAGATTGAGATTTGACAATAGATGATTTGGAAAAACATTAGCCATCGTTCTGAACATAACCTCCTTTCTCTTTTATCCTTATATTTATTAGAACTATTCTAAATTAACTGACAAAATATCGCAGGAATAACTTTTTCAGTTTATTCGACCCCCTCGCTCTGATGACAAATAACCTTAGAATAATTACCGTGTGTGTTATACCTAAATGAGAATCCGTATTTTGAACCCTAATGCAGTATTTCTCTATGACCTCCTTTTCAAGACACTGTGCGAGAAACTACAACTTCTTCCAATTAATCTAATAGGATTTTGCAGTTTATACTCCTCACATTTATTTCAAATTATATATGATAAGATTTTTTAATCAAGTGAAAAAATATTTTTTTTAAAAAAAAATATCAATTTGACATTATGTTAGCTCTGAACTATTTTTTTTGCCGAAATTATTAAAATTCTCAATTCGAAGGACAAAAATAATGGGGAAAAAAGGTCCCGAAATCGTAACGCAAGACCTTCACAAAGGTTATAAAGGTGAAGCGCTATCTGATTTGCAGGAACATGGAATTAGAGTGTGGTCCGACACTGAGATTAGAACAGATGTAACCGTATTCAAAGGAATTATACTGCCCAGAGCAGAAAATACAGATGATAAACACATCGTTCTGAAACTGAATAATGGATACAACATAGGAATAACGGTGAGTGATATAACAGAAATGAAAGAAATAGGATTCAAAAAAGCGCATTACAAAATTCCCGAGAAAGAATTTCCTATCGATCCCAGTAAACCAAATGTCAGGCTTCTGGGAACTGGTGGCACGATAGCCTCACGACTCGACTACCGCACCGGTGCCGTAATCCCCGCATTCTCACCGGGTGAACTATACGGTTCTGTGCCTGAACTGGCAGATATAGCAAATATTGCAACCGAAAAATTATTCGCAGTTTTCTCTGAGAATATGGGTTCTGAACAGTATATAACTTTAGCTAAGAAAGCTGCTAAGTACATTGACGAAGGCATAGACGGAATTGTCATTGGTCACGGTACCGATACAATGCATCACACCGCAGGAATTCTTTCCTTTATGCTTCAGAATTTGCCTGTTCCTGTTGTTATTGTAGGCTCGCAGAGGAGTTCAGACAGACCTTCCTCAGATGCTGCGCTAAACTTATTAAATGCGACGTATGCTGCTGCTCATGGAGACATTGCTGAAGTTGTGGTTTCAATGTTCGGGCCTACATCAGATCTATATGGTCTTCTGCACCGTGGAACGAGGGTCAGGAAAATGCACTCATCGTATAGATCAACTTTCAGGACACTGGGAGATATTCCTCTGGGTATGGTGAATTGGCTTGAAGGAATTACGCATATTCGTCAGGATTATAATAGGAGAGATCCGAGCCGCAAGGTCAAATTAGATGCCGTTTTTGATGATCGTGTATCGATTGTATATTACTATCCTACAATGAAGCCGGATATAATTGATTCACTTGTAGATAATGGATATAGGGGAATTATAATAGCTGGAACTGGATTAGGGCATGTGAATAAGCCATTGTATCCCGCGATAAAACGAGCTGTGGATTCTGGACTTAATGTTTTTATGACTGTCCAGACATTGTGGGGATATGTGCAAATGTATGTTTACGATACAGGTCGTGACCTTATGGCATTGGGAGTTGTTCCGCTTGAAAATATGTTACCAGAGGTGGCTTTTGTTAAATTAGGGTGGGTGCTGGGTCATACGAATAACAGAGAGAAAGTAATAGAAATGATGTTAACTCCTGTAAATAGCGATATAACAGAACGTGAACCGTATAATGGATACTTAATTTTTCAGGGTGGAGTTCCGGAGGTTCAGAAGTTTCTGAAGGAGTTCTGGAGATAAAATAAATTAATCTAATTTCTAAACTTAAATAGTAGTGTTTGTATGCTGTTGATAAATTGTTCACAAGTTGAGAATAAGTTAGTGGGTTATGTTGATAGAGTTTCTAATGTTGATAAATCACTATGTTGTCCACATAATTGTTGAGAAATTTGTCGATAGTATTCCTTTTATAACCATTCACTTACGCAGTTATAAATAATTCCAACAAGGTAATAATAATAATAATTTATATATTTATACCTTCCTAATTATTAATACTCTCCAGATTTTCCATTCCCAAAAGAAAAACAAACAATTATACTTTTAGTATAAGCAATTACTACATTATTTACGATTATGAATGACCTAATAAGAGACAAGTACAAACGAGCTCCTCACAAACCAGGTGTGTATATTTTCCGAGGACCTAAAAATTTCCCACTTTACATTGGTAAGTCGATAGATATAAAAAAGAGACTTGCAAGTTATGTCAACAGCAGAAATAATCTGCCTCGTATTACAGCTATGATTATTATTGCTCGAGATGTAGAATGGATCGTTACAGATAATGAACTTGAAGCTTTGGTTCTTGAAGCAAATCTAATTAAGCAATATAAACCGAGATACAACGTGGCGTTGAAAGACGATAAGCGGTGGCCGTATCTAAAAATCAGCCGAGAGGCATTCCCAAGGATAACAGTTGTTAGACAAAAGCAGAACGATAAAGCTGTGTATTTCGGTCCCTATGCAGATAGAATAGGCGCAATGAAACTTGGACGGCTAATTAGAAAGCTTTTCAGAATAAGAGTTTGCAAGTATAATTTACCGATGAAACGGAAAATTCGAGCGTGTATGCTTAAGGATATTGGAAGGTGTATTGCACCATGTGAAAACCCAGATCTTAAAGAGCAGTACCAAGAGCATGTAAATGAGGTGATAATGTTTCTCAAGGGGAAGCGTATGGAATTGGTTGATAAGCTGAAAAAGCAGATGAATCAAGCATCGGTGGAGATGAAATTTGAGGAAGCTGCGAAATTACGAGATACAATTTCTCAATTGACAAATCTGCTAACACCACAGAAGATGGATAGGGATACTGGAGATAGTGATTTTGTAACGATTGCATTCGGAGGTGGTGTGGGTGTAGCAATGATTTTTCGAGTTCGTCAAGGAGCAATAATTGCAAGGCAGACTGTTTCTCTTGCAATTCCCCAAAAAATTTCTATCGAGGAAGCTCTCAGTGATTTTATCATATCGTTTTACTGCGAGGACCCAGACACGCCACCGAGGATTTATGTTCCTGTTAAAATTTCAGAACCAGAAGAAATAGAAAGGACTTTGGTAGTTATTCGTGGTGCACGAGTAACGCTTAAAATACCAAAGCGTGGTGAGAAATATGATATTATGCAGCTTCTACAGCGCAATGCGGAATTAGTACACGGGGAGATGATGATTCAAAAGGAACAAGTTCATGTACCGTATGGTGTGCTCGAGCTCGAAAGATTGTTGAAGTTACCTAAGACACCAAATAGAATCGAGGGTTTCGACATTTCTAATTTCGGAAGTCAAACAATTGTTGCATCTATGGTTCAATTTATTGGTGGGAAATCTAACAAAAGCGGGTATAGGCGCTATAAAATAAAATCGACGGATTATCAGGATGATTTCGCATCTATGCGGGAAGTTGTTTATCGACGGTATAGACGACTGCTAAATGAGGATAAAAAGCTACCAGATTTGATATTAATAGACGGTGGAAAGGGACAATTATCTGCTGCATTATTGTCTCTGTCCAGCTTAGGTCTTGAGGAAAAGATATTTACAATATCGATTGCTAAGCGGCTGGATGAGCTATTTCTGCCGGGAAGAAAAGATTCTATAAATCTACCAAGGGACTCGGCTGCATTAAAGTTGATAAAGAGAATTCGTGATGAATCTCATCGGTTTGCAATTTTGTATTCTCGGAAAAGTCATCGTAAGCAGGCAATGAGATTAGAGCTTTGTGAGATTCCGGGAATTGGACAAAAAAGAGCCGAGCAAATGCTCAAACAGTTTGGTGGAACAGACAGTATTGCGAAACTATCTGTGGATGAGTTAATCGAGAAAGTGAGACTTCCAAGGAAACTGGCTGAACGAGTGCTAGAAAAGCTTAACGAAGATTAGGATTACATAGTAAATGGAAAGGCTGATTCTTTTCTCCCCAAGAAGAAAAGGTTGAATGTGGCAATTCGTTTTCTGTTCTCTTTCCTCTGGGAGAGGGTGATTCCGATGTAATCGGAATCGGGTGAGGGGGCAAGACATACAAGCAAATAATAGCAATACATCTTAAAGCGAATTATTTAAGTAATACTGCTTTTTTATTGATTATACTGTTCCCCGATTTTACTCGAACCAAATATATCCCTGTGGGAGCATCGTGCGAATTCCAGATAATTTCGTTAGTTTTACTAAAGGCTTTTTGGAAAACGATTCTACCAGAAATATCTGTTATTTCCACGGTACCTGAAATTTGTCCATCAAAGGAAATTTTGCACGATGAATTGAAAGGATTGGGGTATATTGTCAATGCATTGCGATCCGGTTTGGGGAATTCCGATACAACCTCGAGGTCGCGACCAATCAATATTTCAATTTCCGCTAAATTATCGTTGTCGACAATCTCCTCATCGGAGATAATCACATACCATACACCCGAAGAAGGCACATCGAGAAGGAACCAGCCGTCGGAAACACGTGATCGATACTTAAAAGCAGTAAATGGATCCCCAATTTTATATAATTCGAAATTTGCACTGTCGCATAAGAAGCATGTTATTGTGCCGGTGTCGGAACTGAATGAGTATGTGCTTCCCTGACCATCCAATGCAGCAGTTCCCATAATATACTCTTTTTTAGCATTATATATTACCAGAAGGTTTTTGCTTCCTGTGGGATTGGCTGTTTCGGTTACATTAAGAGAATACATTCTACCATGAAGTCCAATCGAAACTGGATATTTAAAACCAGTAACCGACATGTGTGAACCTAAAGTGGGAAAGTGCGTTACGTTCGTCGGATCGGTGGGCTCACTACCTATAGGGCAATCGACACGGAAATAATATGGGCAACCTTCCCCCATAGTTACAATAACCTGTCCGTTTCGGTCCGTTACTCTAATATCTGCTCTGTATAGACCAGTTGGATCTCCATAAGCATTGGATGCAAACATAACTTTTGCACCTGCGATCGGATATGCATTGCCATCGAGCACCTCGACAATTAACGTGCAAACATGTGTGTATGCCATAGAGCGATCAAAGAGATAACCGTCACCTCTCCATGATACTGCATTGTTAATACTTTTGCTACCACCTCTGTCTCTATCGTAACCAGCCCAGCTTGGAGCCACCGATGTCTGTCCACCCCAGTTATCCAACTGATATGCATGCCAAACATCTTCTCTCCACAATACTCCCAGAAAACCATTATCCCAGAACTCATTCCAGACATGGTCCTGAAGCGGAGTACCCACACAACTCATAGGTATCAGTGAAGTTCTTCCTGCAGCACAAACTATATCCTGACCCTCACCGCAGTTTCCAGAGTGCGTGAATGCTATTTGATTGGGCTGAACAGGACGAACGGCGATTGCACTATTTGGCACAACCTCGGATTCCCACCAACCCAACATATTTAGTGCACTAAATGTAGTATCCATAGGTCTACCACCGGGGAATGATGCACTTCGTCTTATCCACATAACAGTGGGAATTTTCATGCAATCGGCAAGAAGAGGATATCCACCTGCGGTGTAACTGTACGTTGGTGACGGGTCGCTCCAGAGATATTCACGCCAAAAATATCCGTAAGTCTTTTGTCTCGTGTCACTTGGTAAATCTAAGCTTTTTGGTGCTTCATCAGATAATTTCGGATGAACAACAAACCAGTAATATACGTCTCTTGGGATTTCCAACAGAGAAGTATCGGAAAGATCGGCAGATACAACCCAGTATGCTGTTGTCGTATACCAATCGCCTGTGGTAACATCGCCGTGTTCTACTAACTCTACATACTTAAGCGAATCGGCAAGCCTGTATATCCATTCTGCATTGAATATCAAAAGAGATGAAGCGAATCTGCGATCCGTAAGCGATTGCGGTGACATATGCGCCACACAAAATGCCACTTCATCTCTTAAATCCGTCGGGGTTCCAAGAATC
>CAZLTJ010000078.1:0-9540 GCA_964562425.1 uncultured bacterium | reverse complement strand
TCATCTTGTTTTTAACTTGATCTCTTAGCTCACGATCTTCCATATCAAACGGTATCCAACGCATAACATTCTCAATGCCAGTTTCAGTAAATACATTAGATATAGAATAACTCAAACCCAAATTAGCAGAAACAGTTCTGTTAAATCTAGGAATACCTTTTGAATCCCTGAAAACAGAGAAAATATCAGTTGTTGCACCACCAATATCTACACCTAGTATCTGAATATCTTTTTCATCAGCAACTAATTTCATCATATCACCGACAGCTCCTGGTGTCGGTCTAATGGATGCATCAGTCCAGCTCATAAGCTTTTTATAACCTGGAGCTTGAGCCATAACATGTTCCATAAAGAGACTATGAATTTTCTCTCTTGCCGGTTCCAGATTCTCGATGTCTAATGATGGTCTAATATTATCAACAATGAAAAGGTCCACTTTATCTTCGAGAACTTTTTTAATTGGATCTATAGCATCTTTATTACCAGCATAAATAACTGGAAGTTTATATGCCACGCCGAGCCTAGGTTTCGGATCCGCTGCAGCAATCAATTCAGCCATCTGAACAACCTGTTGAACATTTCCACCATCAACACCACCTGCTAACAAAATCATATCAGGTCTTAGACTTCTTATTCGTTCAATTTGTACGTAAGAGGGTCTTTTATCGTTGGCAGCAATAACATCCATAACAATAGACCCAGCTCCCAATGCAGCTCTTTCTGCGGATTCAGCAGTCATGGTCTTTATCAGGCCAACAACCATCATCTGAAGACCACCTCCTGCAGAGGATGTAGATACATAAATGTCAGACCATTTATCGTTAACATGAGGACGTTCGATCTGACCATGAGAGTTTATTAGATTCCTATCGGAAAGTTCTTCCACTTCATTAACAGAATTCAACACACCCATTGTAACATCCTCAAATGGTGCTTCAACTGTTGTAGGAGCTTCACCACGAAACATTAATCTATATTCATCTTCACGTTTTTCGATTAGAATTGCTTTTGTTGTAGTGCTGCCACAATCAGTAGCAAGTATTACATCAATTTTATCAGGCTCAATGTCCATTTACTATCCCTCACTTTATCGAAATTTTAAAATCATCATAATATAAAGATTCCTTTAACTTGCAAGAAAAAATTGGCTCTTTAATAAATACTATTTTATATTCAATAAACAAAGAATCTTGGAATACACAACGAGAAAGGAAAGTTATGCGAATCTTTGTTTGCATTAAAGAAGTACCTGATACTACTGATGTGAAAATAGATTCAGAAACTGGAACATTAATTAGAGCAGGTGTTCCATCTATACTGAATCCTTTTGATATGTCTGCTCTCGAGGAAGCTCTTCAGCTTAAAGATAAAAATCCCTCAGTAAAAGTAACTGTAATATGTATGGGACCACCCCAAACCGAGAAAAATCTTCGAGAGACCATTGCTATGGGTGCAGATGATGTATTTCTTTTAACCGATCGAGAATTTGCAGGAGCTGATACATGGGCTACCTCATATACAATCTCAACTGCAATAAAATACCTTGGTGGTGCAGATATTATTTTTGCAGGCAAACAAGCTATCGATGGTGACACAGCTCAAACTGGGCCTGGTATAGCTGAATGGCTTGATATTCCGCAGATTACATTCGTAAGAAAAGTTCGCGAAGTTAAGGATGGGATAATAGTAGCCGAACGATCAAGAGATTTCGGATATGATTTAGTTGAAGCTGAATTACCAGTATTAGTAACAATTATTAAAGGAGAGAAAACTCCACGTTTACCTTCTCTTAGAGGAATGCTGAAAGCAAAACGAACTGAGATAAAAAAGTTGAATGCTGATGATATTAAAGTTAAAAAGGAAAACATTGGACTTAATGGCTCGCCAACTAGAGTACATAGAATTTTTACGCCACCAAAACGTGCTTCAGGAGAAAAATATGAGGGGGAATTCACCGAGTTGGCTGAAAAGTGCGCAGAAATTATTAAAAGTTTGAACATTGTGTAAATTATTCTTAAAAATCGGTAAAACTTTTAAACAATAAATTTTACAATTTACATAATTATTTACTTAAAGGAGTCTCTTATGGAATATCCATTAATTCTTGGTGGTATTGAAGTTAAAACCTCAGAAAAATTAGATATATTATCTCCATACGATAACTCGTTAATCGGAAAAGTCAGTATTGCTACAGATGAAATAATTGATCATGCACTGGAAAACGTGAGAATTTCTTTTGACGATACTAGAGATTTATGTGCAAATCATAAGGAACATATTCTGAACAAAGCAAAGGATTTATTACATGAAAGGAGAGAAGAATTCTCGAGAAATATTACTCTGGAAATGGGCAAGACAATCCATGAATCTCGGGGTGAAGTTAGCAGAGCTTTGGAGACATTGAAACTATCTGCAGCACTTCTCAGAGAACCATTAGGAGAAGTTATACCTTTTGATTCAGCCCCAAATGCAACAGATAAATGGGGCTTTTATAAAAGATTTCCTTCAGGTCCTGTTTTGGCTATAACTCCTTTTAATTTCCCTTTGAATCTCGCGATGCATAAAATTGGACCAGCGATTGCAGCTGGTAATCCGATTATACTTAAACCAGCATCGAAAACTTCAATCACTGGAATTCTACTTGGTAAACTATTAATCGATGCAGGTTATCCACGCAAAGCAATAAATGTACTTCCTGGACCAGGTGGAATAATTGGTGATAGACTTGTAAGTGATGATAGAATAAAAGTAGTAACATTTACTGGTAGTGCTGAAATAGGGAAAGCTATTGTAAAAAAGGCTGGTCTAAAGCATATCGCGATGGAACTTGGGTCGAATTCCGCTGTGATTGTAATGTCAGATGCAGATATTTTGCATGCGGCAAACCGGATTATAAAAGGTGCAATGGCTTTAGCGGGACAGGTATGTATATCAGTTCAAAGAGTTTACGCTGAAATTCCAATTTATGAAAAACTTGTTGAATTGCTTACTCTTGCCGCCAAAAATATTAAATTAGGTGACCCATTGAACGAACAAACAGAAATGGGTCCGATGATATCTGAAGCGGATGCCAAAAGAACAGATGGATTAATTGAAGAAGCCATTTCACTTGGCGCAGAAATAACCACTGGCGGTAAACATAATGGCACACTATTCCAGCCAACTGTATTAATAAATGTACCGCAACACGCGAAAATTATTCAAACTGAAGCTTTTGCACCGATTGTAGTTATAAATAAAATTTCAGATCTAAATGAAGGAATTGCTCTTGTGAATGATAGCGAATTCGGACTTCAAGCTGGAATATTCACAAGGGATATTAATTCAGCTCATACCGCTTTTAAGAAAATTGATGTGGGTGGTGTGATTATCAATGATGTTCCAACGTTTAGAGCTGATATAATGCCATATGGTGGAATAAAGAATAGCGGTTTAGGACGCGAAGGTCCAAGGTATGCTATTGAACATATGACATACATTAAAGTCTGTGCAATTCATAATTCTAATAATGAATGAAAATAACATTGTGCAAACTGAATTTTATCTGTAAGATAATTAGTTGTTTTGTATTCGATTATTATTTGATAAAAGAATTATACATTTGTATCAGTTATCTTTGAATATATAAGGAGTACAAATGAGAAATATTAAGATTAAAAAAGTTTGTTTTATGTTCTTACTCTTATCATTTGTAATTATGACATTACAATCATGTTATACTACACTTGGAAGAAAGTCATTGACAAAGCAAAAATGGGTAGCCGAGCATCGATACCAATATATAGAATCGAAGAACACTAAGGGTTGGAATGAATACTATTGGAGACCTTCAAAGAATCTTATCAAAAAGCAAAGAAAAGCCGCAGAAATAGTGGATGCTGAAGAACAAGAAACACCTCCACCACCACCTCCTCCTCTTCCAGTTGAACCATATAGATATAGAAGGACTAGACCTGCTGACCCATGTTGTCTGTTTTCAGAATTTATTGAATTGATAATTCATATAATTTTCCCAGGTGATTATTGGGATGATGAGGAAGAGGAGGAAGATAATGACAAACCACATGAAGCTCCAAGAAGACGTGGTACATAATAATAGGAGGGCTTAAAATGAAATTTGAATTGATATCTTTAATTATAGTAGTGATATTCTCATCTGCAATTGCAGGTGATGTAGCTCAGGAAATAACTGTTGCGGATGGTTACATACCAGTTGGAATACGAGCTGCAGGAATGGGTGGTGCTCATATGGCTCTTGCCCAGGATTTTTCTGCTGTATATTATAATCCTGCTTTATTGTCTTTTATTTATAAATATGAATTTACCGGCTCAATGATGTTCCGAAATGGTTCGATTGGAACAAAAATAAATAAAGGGAGTAAGGTTACATCAAATTACACCACAGTTAAGCTTGAAAACTTCGGTGTTGTCATACCCTTTCCCGCACGAAAAGGTGGAGCAGCATTCGCAATTGGATATTCCAGGTTCCAATCATTTGACAAATACTCGCATTTTAATGGTATTCGAACCGATTCGATAAAAATTGATTCAAACGAAAAAACTGATGGTGGACTTGGTGCATTTCAAATGGCTTTCGGAATTCAAACCTCGAAATCGATTTCGTTTGGATTATCTTTAGATATTCTTGCTGGTGCCGAAAACTATTCATGGCAAGCTATTACTTATGGATTTAACGACACTCTTATTGAAGATTCAACTTTTATCGATGAAATAACCGAGAACTACAGTGGAATAACCGGAAAACTGGGTTTTGCGGTAACACCAAGTAAATATTTTTCATGGGGCTTATTACTTCAATTCCCGGCAGTCGTATACAGCGATCAGGAATGGTATAGTACAACCGAAATAACTTATAAAGACGGACATCGTATTCTATATGATGATTATGAAGTATATGAAGACTTTAAAAGAGTTCTGCCGTTCCGATTTGGCACAGGAATCGCTATAAAAACAACAATTGCAAATTTTGCCGTTGACATTATGTATTCCGATTGGACCCGTATAACTTACAATTCCCCAACAAATTGGCTAAGAGAGAATAATCTAATTCCACACTCTTATAGGTCGGTAACAACATTAAGCACAGGTCTAGAATTTAACATACCTATAACGGAAATGCCTCTAAAATTAAGATTTGGATACAGATACGATCCAGTGCCATATAAAGTTCCAGAGCATATAACAAAACGTCAATCATTTACAGGTGGTTTATCTTTATTAATTGATAACAGTTGGCTAATAGATTTCGCTAGTGTATTTTCAAATTGGAATAGAATAGATATGACCTCACTTGGTAACGAACTGGATTTGGATTACAGGTTAAACGACATCTATTTTGGGATCTCCTATCGTTTCTAAATATAACCTTCCTTCTGCGTAGTTTCGAAAGATGCTCTATTTTAACTTTACAAAGAAGAGATCTATAATTAAAGGTGGGAACACTGATGTTTGCTTTAGTTCAACGAGTTACTGAAGGGTCCGT
Organism: uncultured bacterium; assembly: GCA_964562425.1. Lineage (GTDB taxonomy): Bacteria > UBP14 > UBA6098 > B30-G16 > B30-G16 > JAUWMV01. The sequence goes on along the minus strand of CAZLTJ010000078.1, from coordinate 4,037 downwards.
TAGAGTTAAAAATAAATTTATTGGGTCAATTAATAACGGATTTGTTGTTTTTATCGGAGTCTGCAAGAATGATGATGCATCGGATGCGATTAAACTTGCCCAAAAAATTGTTGGATTACGAGTTTTCGAGGATGCTGAAGGCAAGATGAATTTATCTGTCCAGGATATTGAAGGAAGCATCTTAGCAGTGTCACAATTTACACTTTGTGCAGATATTACAAAAGGAAGACGATCTTCATTTGAGAATGCAATGGAGCCAGTTGAGGCTGAAAAGTTATTTACAGTTTTTGTAGAAATGCTCAGAGCTAAAGGAGTATTTGTTGAAACAGGTGTTTTTGGCGAGTACATGAATGTCAAAATCCTAAATGATGGTCCAGTTACAATTTGGATTGACAGTAAAACTAAAAGAAGTAAATAAAAAGAGGGTAACTTGATAGTTTAAATATAGAGTAGAAAAAATTTATATAAATTAAGTTGCATTGTTAATAAATGATAAAATATAATAATTAAAAATGCGAGCCTTTTTTAGGCGTACTTACTGAAAGCTTTTTGCGACCTCTTCTGCGTTTTCTATTTAAAATTATTCTCCCCGATTTTGTGGACATTCTTAACCTGAAGCCGTGTTTTCTTCTTCTCTTTATATTACTAATCTTCGTTATTCTCATTCATATCCCCTTTGATAGTTGGCTTCTAAATAATGTTGGTGTTATTTTATGTCAAGGAATAAGTTCATTTAAACCGCTCAAAGCCTGTTTTGCAAGTTCAAAATCTGGATTAATTTCAATAGCTCGTTGCAAGTATTTTCTAGCAACGGTGTAGTTTCCCTTGCGAGCCATAACTGATGCGAGATTGAATAAGAATTCAGGTTCAGAAAAACCTAAATTTTCTGCTTTAATCAAGTATGTATATGCCGAATCCGCTTCATCTTTTGCAAGAAAAAGAGCTCCTAATGCCGCATAACCTGAATAAAAAGTAGTATCGATATCAACAGATTTGAGCAATATGTTTTGTGCGTCATTATAGTTTCCTTTTCGAACTTCTATCTGAGCTAAGTTAAATAGAGCCCATGCTCTGGCTCGGTTTCTTGATGCTCCTAAACCAATTTCTTCGCTGTATATTGTGCCTATATCATAAAGTTCAATTAATTCGCTTTCCTCTGAATAAGCAGCACTAATAAAGAATGACTCGGCTCCCACCGTATCAAATAAGGTTAATCGCAATATTCCGAATAAATTTAAAATCCTTGGATTTGATTTAAATGTCGCATACACAAAATTTGCTATCGAATCGGCTATTATGAATTTATTATCAGAATAGAGTGAAATAAGATAATTATAGGTTACTCCTTGATCTTCTGAGCATTTTTTGAATCCCTTTTTGCCATAGAAAATTGCAGAATCCATTTCACCGATGAGTCGCTTTACAACGCCTAAATTACTTAATGCTCGACACATCTCTCCTTCATTATCAATTTCTTTTTGGAAATAATATTCAGCAGAATCGAATTGAGCTTTTTTAAAAAAATACGCACCAATGTGTAAATTAACTCCTCTCATTTTACTATTAATTGAAAGGGCTGATCTATATTCCTTTATAGCAAGAGAATCCTTCCCGCTTCTGAGATAAACATTACCGAGCGAAAACCTTGAAAGTGAATTTTCGCTTTTTTTAGCTGATAAAAATGAAACATGTAACAATGCGAATAATACTATAAATGATAGAAATGCTACAAAAGATCTTCTTTTTACAGAATTATAGATCGTTCTAATCCCAAAACCAGCTGGGACAATTAACATTGGGATTATAGGTAGTCTGAGTCTGGAACATACAAAAAACAAAACGATTACAATCATATAAATTATCGAAGACCACAGAAAGAGCTTTTTAAATTCGAAACAAGCACCAAAAAAACCTATAATTGCAAGTGAGAATATTAGTGGCCAACCAATCCACAGTATGTATTTCAGAAATGAACCTTTCAGAAGGAAGTAAATGTTTCCATTGTTGCCTATTTCATATGCACTAACTAATAATACTATTTTTTGAAAAAAGAGAATAACAGCTGATTTCGGGTATTTTTCCCAGAATTGTAATCCTTTATTGAAATAATAATTTGATATTTCCGATGGCTTAAGTTCTCGACCCTCATCTTTTTCGGCTAGAGCTTTACATTGTCTATATTGCCAGTTCCACCCAAATTCCGGTACAATTGCTGATGAACCATCACTCAGTGGATTATTACCTATGTAAAAGTTTATTCCACCCTGTGAAGCAATTAGAACTCTATCATCACAGAACCAATTTGACAGAGTAACAGGAATAATGGGAATAATAGCGAATAATAGTATGAAAAATGCTTTAAGTTTTAATTTTGGTAACAAAAATATGATGAAAATCGGGATGAGAATAAATATTGTTGGTCTCAAGGTCGCAAGTAATCCAAATAATATTCCAGGTACAATCGTTTCTTTCCATGAGTTTTTAATCCGTGTTAAAAAATATAAAAGCCATGGAATTAATGCTGTGAAAAGTGAATCGAGGAGAAGTCTGGATTCGAAAAATATCTGGATGGGACAAATCGCCCATAAAATTGTTGTCAAATTTGCCCATTTGTTTTTACCGAGTGTTCTCTTGCATAGAAAGTAAATAGGTATTATTGATGATAGTCCGATCAAATTCTGAATAATTCTTGGTGCCCAACTATTATAATTGAAAACTGAATAAACTGCCGCAAGGAAATATGGGTATAATGGAGCTCTAAAAAAAACTCCCTTTGGAATTATTGAGATTACAATAATGCTCTTTGCCCAAATGTGGTGAAATAATTCGTCAAGATAAAGACCGTTCCAATATGGTGTTTGGTTCCAGAAAACTATATGAATAACTCTTAGTATAAGACCAAAAACAATGATTATTGCGAGGGTATGTTTTCTAAAAACGTTTTTCAATTATTCATTATGACTAAATTTTCACACTCTTAGAAATTAACTTTTGAATAGCATCCTTTGCTGCATTTTGTTCTGCTTCCTTCTTTGTGGTTCCTAATCCTACACCAAGCATTTTATCCTCGATAAAAACAGCAATTTTAAAAAAAATTTTATGTTCTGGTCCCTCGGTTGAAAGTACTGTATAAATAGGTTGAGAACCATCCGATTGAAGAATCTCAAGTAATTTACCTTTATAGTTGATAAGATTAGGAGACTTAAGAAGTATATCCATGTATGATAAAATACATTTTTGAACAAATTTCCGAGCAGAATTTAACCCACTGTCAATATAAATAGCTGCTATCAAAGCCTCCAGAACATCACTGAGTATCGAATCCGAAATTTCATTATTATCAATAGTATTTCCAGTTCTTATGAATTTTCCGAGTCCGAGTATCTTAGATATCTTTGCAAGCGCAACGCTACTAACTATAGCTTGTCTAAGAGATGAGAGTTCACCTTCGTCCGCTTCCGGATAAATTTTAAACAGATAGTTGCTGACAAGAAATGCCAATATTGCATCTCCTAAAAATTCTAATCTTTGATAGGAATTCTTGTGATATTTAGTCGTAGAAGAATGTGTTAATGCTAATTTTAGATATTTTTTCCTTTTGAATTTATAAAAAATTATTTTTTCAATAGGGGTAGCTTTTCTAATCATAAACCCTAAATTTTAATTTACTTAAATGTGATTTTTATAAAAAGAAATATTTTTCTATTATTATGATTTACTTAATATATCAAATGAAGCAATGAATTTGCAAACTATGATCCTTCCCATTTTTTAAGAACTATTGTAGCATTATGACCTCCAAAACCGAATGAATTAGAAATAGCAATTCTCGGGTGTGCAGTAATATTTTCAGTCGTGATATTTAAACCTTCACACTCTGGAATAGGATTCTCTAAATTAATTGAAGCGTGTATTATACCAGTTTTAAGTGTCATAATAGTGGCGATAAGTTCAGTCGCTCCCGCAGCACCAAGCATATCTCCTATCATAGATTTAGTGGAGTTTAGTTGAGAAAGCTATGTTCTATTTTAATTATA
>CAZLTJ010000077.1:0-9754 GCA_964562425.1 uncultured bacterium | reverse complement strand
GAATAGGACAAAGGTTTTCGAAATATTTTTCTTCGGAGCAATTTTCTTCTGATTAATTTGGATAAGAGAAATATTATAATTTAACATTTGCATAATCTTTATATACCCGATGGTAATTTTTTTATTGAAATATCTAATTGCCAAGTAACACTTATTGCATTATACTTTACAACAGATATTATAGGATATCGTTTGGAAAGCAATTTGTGAAGAAGCATTCAAAACATATACTGGTAATTCTACATTTAAGGCAAGAATTTGTATATTTATGAGCTTCTATCTATAATTGTATTGACGAGAGGTTTACTGTATGAGCAAATCACTTGATTTCTATTTTATCGTTTTTAAGTTGTAGCAATTTATTTATATCGCAAACATCCGTACGAGGAAATTCTATACTAATGCTCTAGACTTATTGCTTATATACTAAAGCATGTTTGTCGTATTTATTGCATAATAAATATTACTTGTTATTTGGAGTAATATAGATTGTTCAATACGATGTTTAGTTTTCCAAAGCTGCAATACCAAGGATCTTGACTATAGAGCAGCATGTATGAGGTATATAGGATGATCTATAAAAAATTAACTTTATTGTTAATTGATTCTGAAAAGGAATTCGCTAAAAAATTAAGAAAAATTCTATCAAATGTCAAAGAGACAACCTATGAACTGATTTATACAAGCAAGCTTTCTCACGGTCTGGAAAGACTTTCCCACGGTGGTATAGACCTACTTTTGTTCGACCTCTTTCTCCCCGATTGTGAAGGCATGGAAACAGCCATAAGAATTCATGATCACTCGCAGGACGTTCCCTTTATTGTTTTTGTTAGTTCCGAAAATGAAGACTTGGGGATAAAAGCGGTTAAAAATGGTGCTCAGGATTATCTGATTAAGGAACATGTAGATAGCGATTTATTAGCCAGATCGGTTCGATATTCAATTGATAGATATAAAATGGAGTCTGAACTGAGAAATCTATCATGGTTAGATGAATTAACAGGTCTATATAATCGACGTGGTTTCCTGACATTCGCTTCACAGGTTTTAAGGATAGCTCGAAGATCAAATGTTGGTGCGTTATTGTTATTTGTCGATCTAGATAACATGAAATGGATAAACGATTCCTTAGGTCATATCGTGGGTGATAAAGTTTTAACACAAACCGCAGATATACTCAGAAATTCTTTCAGAGCATCGGATATCGTTTCTCGCCTTAGTGGCGATGAGTTCGTGGTGTTGGCAATGGGAGCGGAACCTAAAAATGTTCAGAAGGTTCTATCTCGACTTAGGAAAAACATTGAAAACTTTAATAAAAAAGAAAAACGCCTTTATAACATTTCTTTTAGTATCGGTGCATCTTATTATAATCCCCAAAAACCTGTAAGTGTTGAGGAGCTTATTGATAACGCGGATAAATCCATGTACAATACTAAATCTAAGAAAAAGAAAGAAAATAATAAAGGTGTAAACATCTCTGAGGAACAAATATAATGTTAAAATTTATCTATTTCAAATTATTCTGAAATTGGATTATTCATTCTGTTGTTTCGGACGATTAATATTTGCTTTATATAAAATTACTTTTTTTCTATTAATTATTCGTTGAAATAATCGCATTGCTGGAAATTAATATGCCTGCTAAATATTATAAAATAATCGTATTAGATAAAAAAGACCGGATTTATTATTTCTTAGAAAGCATTAAATTGGGTATAGAAGAGGTTAAACTGAAACTGTTTCACCTGAATTCGACGGATGAAGTTTCAGAGTTTATCAATCGAAAGCAAATTGATTTACTAATCTTAGGCCATTATCCCAATGATGACCTTATTAGAAGCTTAGATATAATTCGCAGCACAAATTACGATCTTCCTGTTATAATTGTCTCGGATAAGAAAGATGACAATCTTGCCTTAAAATTACTTAGCATGGGTGCGCAGGATTTCCTCTATCTCGATGCAATAAAAAGTGAAACTCTGTCGCATTCAGTGCAATTTGCCGTAAATCGTAAATTTGCAGAGCAGAAAATATGGGTGGACTCCGGAAAATTCCGAAAGATCGCCTCTTCTGCGCAGGATGCCATTATTACAACCGATAACGAAGACCGAATTACATACTGGAACCTCAGTGCTGAAAAGATATTCGGATACAATAAAGATGAAGTAATGAATAAAGAATTTCATCGTTTACTGGTGTCACCTGAATCGTTGCCAGATTTTATCAAAGGATATAAGAACTTCGTCTCCACAAACAAAGGGAACAAAATCGGTAGAACGTTTGAACTGAAAAGTATTACCAAAACCGGCAAAATTATCCCAGTTGAAATCTCTCTGTCATCTATGAAAATCAGGGAGCAGTGGAACACCATATGCATTTTGAGAGATATAAGCGACAGAAAAAAAATCGAGAAACACTTAGAGTTAAAATCGAAATTCGATAGATTAATTACTTCGCTGTCGACAAAATTTATACATCTTCCAAGTGATCAAGTAGACAAAGGAATAAACGAAGCATTAAGAGATATAGGCAAATTCACACAAGCTGATCGTAGTTACACCTTTTTTTACTCACATGATATGAAAAAGATTAGCAATTCCCATGAGTGGTGCAATGAAGGTATCGAACATAAAATAGACAAACTACAAGATATGCCAGTTGACAAAATACCTTGGTGGAACGAAAGGATTATCAATCAACAAATCATCTGTATTCCTGATGTGCACAAGCTTCCCCCAGAAGCCAATTCAGAAAAGGAAATATTAGAAGCTCAGGATATAAAGTCACTGATTGTTATTCCAATGTTTGTTGGAAATCGACCAGTAGGTTTTTTGGGATTCGATTCGGTGAAAGAATATAAGATATGGAATGAAAATGAAATTTCTTTGCTAAAAATTGTGGGTGATATTTTCAGCAACGCTTTAGAAAGAAAACGTAAAGAATTCGAACTTCGAAAAAACGAGAAATATTTTCGAGCACTACTTGAGAACTCCTCAGACCTTATTACAGTTTTAGAACCAGACGGTTCTTTCCGGAATCAAAGCCCTTCGGTAGAAAGAATTCTCGGTTACAAACCGGAAGAGTTAATTGGCAAATATATTCTCGGATTCTTTCATCCTGATGACAGGAAAAGGCATATGAGAACTTTTAGCGAATTGACCAAAGAACCCGGCATGATCCGAACGATAGCAGTACGTTTCCAACTTAAGGATGGCTCTTGGAGATACCTTGAAGGCATTGCCAAAAACCTTATTAACGATGAAGTTGTCTCCGGTATTATTATTAATGCGAGAGATGTTACAAAAAGAATTGAAGCAGAACAATCGCTTAGGGAAAGCGAGATTAAGCACAAATACCTTCTCGATAGTATTGAAACTCCTATATTAGCTGTAAATGAAGACATGACAATTCTATACTGCAATAAGACTTTTCTTGATTTCTCTAATCAAATTAATGACCGTGTTGAGGGAATGAATCTTTTGGAAGTGTTTCCAACATTCGAAAATAACCTCAACTATAAAACCTTTCTCAAAGTTCTGGAAACAGGGAATTCTATGGAAATAGAATGGGAATTTGGGGATAGATGTTTTAATTCTCATGTTTTTCGAACACCACAAGGGATACTTTCACTATCGGAGGATATAACTGAGAGAAAGCTTGCGGTAGAAGAGCTTAGAAGCAGCAGAGCAAGATTTCGAGCGATTTTAAACAATTCCGCAGCTGGGATCCTTATCCTAACACCAGACAGAAAAATATCGTATATGAATCCTTCCGCAGAAAAAATGCTTAGATTAGACTTGGAAAACATAGAGAATATGAGCGAATTCCCACCATTTTTAATTGAATTTAGCAATCAGATCAACGAAAAATTAATTAAACCCTCACAGCAGAAAATGGAAAATGTTTCCGCTAAAATTGTAATAAACATTTTAGGAAATATCCTCGTTCTTAATGCATTAATTGCACCCATTTTAGAAAAAGATCAATTGAAAGAATGGATATTAATATTTGCCGATGATACTGAAAGATGGAAATTATACACGAATGTGATAAACCTTCAAAATCGGTTAGCGGCTATTTTAGATAACGTAACTGTTGGTGTAATAATCACTGATAGTAATCTGAATGTTAAGTTTTTGAACACTTCAGGTGCAAAAATATTAAATATAAAAAAAGATAGAGATTATTCAAATAAGAAACCGAGTGATCTTTTTAGAACCACAGAATACAATAAGCTTATTCAAATCAAAGCCCAAGCAAACTTGAAGCCGGTCTCGGAAATGCTTTTTACAGATATAAACGAAAAAAAGAAAGCGCTGAGCGTAATAACTGTGCCTATATTCGGCAAAAACGAATCCACACTTCACGGCTGGGTTATAACATTCACTGATAAAACAGAGGAATGAGAACTGGATAGGATGAAGAACCAATTTGTCTCTGTTGTTTCCCATGAACTTCGCATACAGTTAATTTCGATTAAAGGCTCATTGGATCATAGTATTGCTAGAGCCACAGGTGAAATTAGCGAAAAACAAAAAGAATACTTAGAAATTGCTCTGCAATCTTCCGATAGACTAATTCGAATTGTCGATGATCTACTCGATATATCTAAATTCGAGGAGGGTAAAAATACAACTTATGCAGGATTCTCATGATGCAACAGAGCATGTTGAGAACTGCATTGCAGAATTGAAAGCTTTCTCGGAAAGTGTGGTGTTATAATGAATAATGATATGCCCGAAGGATTGCCAAAAGTTTTTATTGATATCGAAAGAGTTAAACAAGCTGGGATAAATTTACTGTCAAACTCTATAAAGTTCTCACCCGAATGTTAAAAGGTTATTGTAGGTGGAATGTGATTAAATAAACTGTTTATCATTTTATGGGTTGAAGTCACGGTTCCGGAATTCCGTTGAACGAGATAGATAATATTTTTGAAAAGTTCTCTCAAGTTCGCAAAAATGCTATATATCATACTGAAGGAACTGGACTTGGGCTTCCTATCGCTAAGCAAATTATTGAACAACATAACGGAAATATCTGGGTTACAACTACAGTCTGTAATAGTTCGAAATTTTCCCTCGCTTTACCTATCAGTTAATTGAAAAAAATTATAAAGGAACCTCTGTGCTTTTATGTAACAGCATCCTATGTGTTTGTGAAAAAATGGAAATAAATTGCATCCAAAACGTTCCATTTTCTTATATCTTCAACTGATTAATAAAGAAGTAAAATCTAATTGAACCTTTTTCTCTAAGAAATGCTTTAAGTAAGAAACTACAATAAGTTGTATGATAAATATTTCCAACCCCAACATATTGTGTTATTTTGTCCTTGACAACTTCAAACAGAGTCATAAAATATTATACTGGAGGGGGAAAATATGATTGAGAATGATACACGATTTTCTAAAAAATTCGTTTTAACTTCCTCAGCTAAAACTGTTTTAGAAAAGCGATATTTAATTCGGGATTCAAATGGTGATATAATAGAAACACCTGAGGATATGTTTAAGCGTGTGGCTTACGCAATAGCCAGCCCAGAGACAAACTATGATCCCGATGCAGATATTGATAGCATAGCTGCTACATTCTATGATATGATGATCGAAAGAGATTTTATACCCAATTCCCCAACATTGATGAATGCTGGACGCAAGCTGGGACAGCTTTCAGCATGTTTCGTTCTTCCTGTTGAAGATTCCATCGAGTCGATCTTCGAAACAATAAAACATACTGCATTAATTCATAAATCTGGTGGTGGAACAGGTTTCTCATTCTCAAAGCTTCGTCCTAAAAACGATGTAGTTAAAACCACTGCTGGAGTATCCTCCGGTCCAGTGTCCTTTATGGGAGTTTTCGATGCTGCCACTGAAGCTATCAAACAGGGTGGAACTCGTCGCGGTGCTAATATGGGTATTCTTCGTATCGATCATCCAGATATTCTCGAATTTATAAAATGCAAGAACAATACAGGAATGCTCACAAATTTCAACATATCCGTCGCTCTAACAGAGGATTTCATGAAAGCAGTAGAAGAAAATAACGAATACAATCTCATAAATCCTCGAACTGGAAATAAAGTGAATAGCCTTAACGCTCGTGATGTTTTTAATCTTATCGTGGAAAATGCATGGGCTTCTGCAGAACCAGGTATAGTCTTTCTTGATAGAATTAATCGAGATAATCCCACTCCAGAATTAGGTGAGATAGAAAGCACAAATCCATGTGGGGAGCAACCACTATTACCGTATGAGTCCTGCAATCTTGGCTCGATTAACCTTTCCAATTTCGTATTAGACGGAAAAATTCAATGGGAAAGGCTGGCTAAAGTAGTCCACAATTCCGTACATTTCCTTGACAATGTTATCGATGTTAATAAATATCCTCTCCCTCAGATAGAAGAAATGACCCAAGCAAATCGAAAGATTGGGCTGGGAATAATGGGCTTCGCGGAGATGTTAATAAAGCTTCGAATACCGTATAATTCACAACAAGCAGTAGATATTGCCGAAAAAGTCCATGCGTTTATACAGCAAGAAGGTTGGATAAAATCCTCTGAACTCGCAGAGAATCGTGGTGTTTTCCCCAACTGGGAAAAGTCGATCTATAAAGACCGAAATTTTAAACTCCGAAACGCAACTGTAATAACCATAGCACCTACTGGTACAATCTCCATAATTGCTGGAACCTCCTCAGGAATCGAGCCTATTTTCGCATTGGCTTTCATTCGCAATGTTATGGATGGACAAAAATTGGTTGAAATTAACCAATTATTTCTGACTGAACTTGAGGATCGTGGACAATATTCTGCAGAACTAGTCGATGAAATCCTTGAAAAAGGTTCCTTGAAAGACATAGACAGAATCCCAAAGGATATGAAGGAAGTCTATGTGGTCTCACATGACATAAGTCCAGAATGGCACATTAAACTTCAGGTCGCTTTCCAGAAATACACAGAAAATGCAGTGAGTAAAACTATAAACTTTCCGCACGATGCTACAATCGATGATATAAGAAAGGGATTCTTTCTTGCATATAAACTTGGCTTGAAGGGCGTTACCATATATAGAGATGGTTCTATTATGGGGCAAGTTCTCACAGTGGGAACTAAAAAGAAAAAAGTGGAAAAAGAAGAACTAAAAGATGTCTCGCGTAAACCTCGAGAAGTCCGAAGAAGACCAGTAGAAATTCAAGGTACGACATTGAAGGTTCCCACAGGTTGCGGGAATCTTTACGTAACAATCAACGAGGACAAGCTTGGACCCTTTGAGGTGTTCGCACATTTAGGGAAAACTGGTGGTTGCGCATCGAGTCAATCTGAAGCTGTTTCCAGGTTAATTTCATTGGCTTTGCGCTCAGGGGTGCCTGTTGAAAAAATTATTAAGCAGATAGAAAGCATTCGCTGTCCCAAACCGTCATGGAACCATGGGCAGAAGATATTGTCTTGCCCTGACGGTCTGGCTCATGCTTTGAAATGGTATATGAAACGCAGGATTGCTAATCAGGAATCTTTATTTTCTAACAAAGAACTCGATACTGAACCTAAGCAACTGGACAATTTCTCCGAGAAGGCTGATAATGATATAGATTATGTGGAAACAGAGAGCAAGATTCATTCGTCGATTATGTGTCCCGAATGTGGCAGCGAAATGATGCAAATAGAGGGATGTGCGACATGTCCCTCATGTGGTTTTTCTGATTGCAGTTAGTTTTAATTGATAAACTTTTGATATTTGAAATTTATTATTCATTAAACAGCGAATTAAACATCGAGTTGCAGTTGAGGAATGAATCTGAGTGTGCTCTCACCTTGCGGAATCCCTCCCTCTCCGTGCGGTTGATGTGCGACAGGCCGGGTTAATAACCCGGCCATTTATTTAGAATCGTCCTACGACATTATCTCGGTGAAAGTAGGAAAAATCCTTATAGAATTGCTTTAAAACTTCGGGAAGAACGGAAAACCCAGAAAATCTTTTTAAAAAGGTATAAGGCTACAATTTTATCTATAATTATCGATTACAAACAACCATTAATCCAAAGACAGTACCTATCTAATAAAAATTTATTTAATTATATTTTGACGGAAACAGAACAATGAAATGTTATAAATTCACCTTTTTAATGATATCTTCGAGTGTTGGATGCCCTATTTCCTGAAGATCATAGCGAATTCGAACTGTCGGTTTTTCTATTTTCATAATTCTGCGAAGGTCTATTGGTGTACCAATTATAACAACTTCTGCGTCAGATGTGTTAATTGTAATTTCCAATTCATGTATTTGCGTCGAAGAATAACCCATCGCCGGCAGAACGTTACCAGTTGTGGGAAATTTCTCATATGTATCAACAATTGTTCCAACAGCAAAAGGCCTTGGATCGATTATCTCTGCTGCTCCAGCAAACTCGGCTGCGATGAAGCCAGCACCGTAGCCCATTTCACCGTGAGTTAAAGTTGGACCGTCCTCAACTACGAGAGCTTTTTTATCTCTAATAGCATCCGGGTTGTCTATTGTAATCGGGCTTGCAGCCATGATAACTGAAGCTTTGGGATTCCACATTCGAATATTTTCTAACACAATCTGCACCTCATCGTAATCTGCTGTGTCGATTTTGTTTACAATTGCAACATCTGCCATGCGAAGATTAACAATACCCGGATAATATGTCATCTCATCTCCTGCTCTATGAGGGTCTACGACTGTAATAAGTAAATCCGGCTTGTAGAAAGGTAAGTCGTTATTACCGCCGTCCCAAAGAATAACATCCGCTTCCTGTTCCACTCTTCGAAGAATTTCGGCATAATCCACACCAGCCCAGACAATGTTTCCACTATCTATATGCGGTTCATACTCTTCGCGTTCCTCGATGGTGCATTCATATCTATCGAGGTCCTCATACGATGCAAACCTCTGCCATGTCTGCTTAACAAGATCGCCGTAAGGCATAGGATGGCGTATTACTGCAATACTTTTGCCCATTTTCTTCAGAATTTCTGCAACTTTTCGCGTAGTCTGAGATTTACCGCTACCAGTTCGAACTGCGCAAACTGCAATAACCGGTTTAATGGATTTGATGAAAGTTTTCTTTGGTCCAAGCAATACGAAATTTGGACCCTCACCCATGGCTACAGCTCCAATTTCCATTACATATTGATTGCTCACATCACTGTATGAGAAATAAACTTCATCCACATCATATTTATGAATAATATTTATTAAGTCTTCCTCAGGAAAAATAGGAATACCATCAGGATAAAGTTTTCCAGCAAGTTCCGCTGGATATTTCCTACCTTCGATGTTAGGTATTTGAGTTGCGGTGAATGCAACAACCATGAACTCCTCATTATCGCGGAAATAGGTGTTGAAATTGTGAAAATCTCTTCCCGCAGCACCCATTATTATAACTCTTCGCCTTTTCATTAACCCTCCTATATCGAGAAAGCTTAATCGTTGGTTTTATAAAAACTTATTTAATAATTTTCGGCAAATTTATTTTCAGCTTAACAAGGCACGCAAGATAGAATAGCTATTATTTCAGTCAAGCAAATCTTTTTCATTGTATACTACGCAAAGTTTCAACTTGACACTGAATACAGTCTAAATAGATTTGTAAATGTATTAATGGTGGGTATAGCTCAGGTGGAAGAGCATCGGATTGTGGTTCCGAATGTCGAGGGTTCAAGTCCCTTTACCCACCCTTAATTACAATTTTATTTTTGCTTTCCAATTTTTGTTCTGTCAAATGTATATAGA
>CAZLTJ010000076.1:3954-9816 GCA_964562425.1 uncultured bacterium | reverse complement strand
TCATTATCTTGTTCGGTGGTTCTTCACTTATGCATGAACGGAATAACTGCTCCCGAAATGAAGTTGCCCGACTCCGAACAAAGGAAGGCAACACTCTCTGCAATATCCTGCGGAGAAGTCGAACCTCGAACCTGCCACGTAGGGCCATGCTCGCATTGCTCGGCTGCTTGCTGAAGACTCTCAATATCTGGTACAAGACCAGGTCCGATGGTGTTCACAGTTACACCATTCTGCCACGTAGCATCACGGGCAATCAGCATTGCATGTGCTCGTGCTGCCTTGGCTACATTGTATGCATAAGCCGGGGAGTTGTACGGTGGCGCAAGGGCAATTGTGATTAATCGTCCCCATTTCCTCTCGTACATTCCCGGGAGCACGAGTGGCATGAGATGGTAGATTGGGGCTAATTCCTTCTGTGCGTCATCAAGGGCTGCAAGCGAGTCGAGTTTGTCGACGGGCTCTTGATGCCATCCACCACCCGGACCAATGATACAGATATCAGCTTGACCGAATGCTTCGACGGTGGCCTCGACAAGTGCCTTGCACTGATCCTGCTGGGTAACATCTGCTTGGAAAGCGAAGGTATGACCGCCCTGATTCTCGATGTGTGCCACGATGGTCGCTGCACTGTCCGAACTCGTATGATAATTGACGACAACATTGGAGCCTTCACGGGCGAGGGTCAGGGCAATGCTGCGACCCATGCCTTTTCCGGATGCTCCTGTCACGATTGAGGTCTTGCCTTTACACATCATGTTTCTCTCCCTATCGAAAGGTTTTGGTTTTTGAAAATATGAAGATCACGAACATCAGTATGAATATTTTTCAAATGCTTTGGAAAATGAATTTTAAACTGTTTTCACTTTCAAGTGAATCAGCCCATACCTGTGTGAGAAATAATAAAGTAATGAGGATAAGTACGTCTATCAACGTGTATTCATGTTTTAGTCTCCATTGTAGTGTCCAGTATGTATTTGATGTTTTGGAAATTATTATTTAACATTTAATAATTTTAGTATATTATTAGCTATGATTTTTTAAATTTAAAATTTTTAGTATTTTCCTTGCAGTTATAATGCATATCAGTTGAATTATTGTATTTTTGAAATTTATAAAAAGTAAAAAATTTACCTTTTCCTTTTATGGTTTTTACTCCTATGCTGTCGAAATAATTTGACAGGAAAAATTTATTTTTTTAATTTAGGAAACTTTGAATTCGAGTAAGTGATGAAAAAACAGTATTAAAATATTTACGATAGGATAATACTTATGAATAAAAAGATTAGATTCGCTATTGTTGGTTGCGGTGCCGTATCCAAAAAACACCTTCTGTCCATAGAACGAATACCTGATGCGGAACTTGCAGCAGTTTGCGACATAAATAAGAATTAAGCAAAGATTGTTGCAGATAAATATGGCGTTAAAGCATATTGTAATCCAGTAGAGATAGCAGAAAATGAGAAGTTTGATGTATTTACAATTTTAACTCCATCCGGTAGTCATGCCAAAACAATGCTCGATTTGGCGAAATTCGGTAAAAGTTTTGTCATCGAGAAACTGATGTCTCTCAGAATCGATGATGCCGACGCAATGCTTAAGGTTTGCAGAAGATATAACAACAAAATTTTCGTAGTACATCAGAATCGATTTAATGTACCAATTCAGAAACTCAAAGATGCAATAGACCGAGGTCGTTTTGGAAGGTTAGTTTTGGGCACGGTTCGTGTTCGATGGCGTCGGACATAGGAATATTACGATCAAAAAGAGTGGAGGGGAACTTGGGAAAAAGATGGTGGTGTATTAGCTAATCAGGCTGCTCATCATGTAGATATGTTGCTCTGGATGATGGGTGAGGTTGACAGCGTAATGGCAATTAATGCCACTCAATTAGTCGATATTGAAGCGGAGGATACTGCTGCCGTTATTGTTAGATTCAAAAATGATGCATTAGGTATAATTGAGGCTACTACTGCAACTCGACCCAAAGACCTCGAGGGTTCGATATCCATTCTTGGCGAGAAAGGATCTGTTGAAGTTGGTGGTTTTTTTATGAATGAATTAAAGATATGGAACTTTGCTGAACCAGAACCTGAGGACGAGATAGTGTTTGAGAAATATGCTTCAAATCCGGATGTTTTTGCATGGAACCACACACAATTTCTTAAGGATGTAGTTAAAAGTCTTCAAAACGATATGGACGGTCTTATCGATGGATTAGAGGGTCGTAAATTTGTGGAAATTGTAAACGCAATCTACGAATCTGCCGAGACAGGTAAGGAAATATTCCTGAAATTTAGACCAGTGAAAAGCAGATTGGGAACGAGAGATGAACAGTAATTATAAGATTTTTCCCAATGTGAAATTGGGACATAATGTGATAATTCAGGATTACGTTATTATTGGTGTGCCTCCCAAAGGATTCGAACCGGGTGAAATTGAAACAGTTATTGGCGATAAAGCAGTTATCCGATCACACACGGTAATATACGCAGGCAATGTTATAGGTGCACATTTCCAAACTGGGCATAATGTTATGATACGCGAACACAACGTAATTGGGGACAATGTCAGTATCGGGACACATTCAATAATTGAGTATCATGTAAAAATTGGGAATAAAGTACGAATACATTCTCAGGCATTTATACCTGAATTCAGCATACTCGAGGATGGATGCTGGATAGGACCTAATGTCGTGCTAACCAACGCATATCATCCGTTATGCCTCAAAGCTAAGGAATGCATAAAAGGTGCAACTATCAAGATTGGTGCAAAGATCGGTGCAAATTCAACTTTGCTTCCGGATATTGTTATCGGTGAATATTCCTTGGTAGGAGCGGGTGCAATCGTTACAAGGGATGTCCCAGCATATAAGGTTGTGGCTGGTTGTCCTGCAAAAGTTATTAAAGATGTTAGAGAACTTAAATGTCCGTATAATTTAATTGAAAAACCTTACTTTGGGAGTGAATACGAATGAAAATACCTCTTGTAGACCTAAAAGCTCAGTATGAGCTAATTAAAGATGAGATAGCTGTTTCTTTTGAAAGAGTTCTCAATTCTACACAATTCATCGGTGGCAAGGAAGCAGCAAAATTCGAAGATAATTTCGCTCGGTTCTGCAATATAAGTTACGCTCTTGGTGTAGGAAACGGAACGGATGCACTTTATATCGCATTAAGGACGTTGAATGTCGGTTTCGGCGATGAGGTTATTACAACTGCAAACACTTTTATTGCTACTGCAGAGGCAATAGGAATGACTGGTGCTACACCAGTATTTGTGGATTGCGATCCGCAGACATATAATATGGACGTAAATAAAATCGAATCTGCAATTTCCGATAAAACAAAGGCGATTATTCCTGTGCATCTGTATGGTCAACCAGCGGATATGGATCGGATTATGGAAATAGCAGGTAAATACAATCTGTGGGTCATCGAGGACAGTGCACAAGCTCATGGTGCTGAATACAAGGGGAATCGTGCTGGATCGATTGGACATATTGGATGTTTTAGCTTTTATCCAGGGAAAAACCTTGGGGCTTATGGAGATGCTGGAGCTATTGTTACTAATAATGAGAAATTTTATTTTAGAGCAAAAATGCTCAGTAACCATGGTAGAACTAAAAAGTATATTCACGATTTCGAGGGATTGAACAGCAGACTCGACGGTTTACAGGCTGCCGTGCTTAATGTAAAAATGAAATACATTCAGGAATGGACAGAGAAGCGTATAGAAAAGGCTAAGAATTA
Organism: uncultured bacterium; assembly: GCA_964562425.1. GTDB lineage: Bacteria > UBP14 > UBA6098 > B30-G16 > B30-G16 > JAUWMV01. Next base: position 6,064 of record CAZLTJ010000076.1, on the reverse strand, counting down.
CTATGAATTGCTCTCGGATATTGAAAACATTATACTTCCGAAAGTTATGTCGCAAGTTAAGCATGTTTATCATTTATTCGTTATTCAGATTAATAATCGCGATGAAATTCTCAATGAAATGAAGAATCGCGGAATAGTTGCTGGCATTCACTATCCGGTTCCGCTTCATCAACAACCAGCTTATGCTCATCTTGGCTATAAAAAGGGTGATTTTCCAAATGCAGAATTGCTTTCGTCGAGGGCTATAAGTCTGCCGCTATACCCAGAAATCACGCTTGATCAACAGGAATTTGTTGCTAATACATTAGAACAATTAATTGAATAAAAAATCCTGCGTTTGCTTTTGATTATTTGTTTATATAATATTGTGCCCTAATTCCTCACACAGTTATAGAATTATCATATCTACACCCGATTCCGACTAACGTCTGAATCACCCTCACCCTATGGAGAGAGTAAAGAATAGATTACATGCTTTCTCATCATTTGAATTAAACTAAAACTCGAGATCCATGAAGATGTTCTTGTACGGTCCACTTAGGAGCGATTTGGGTAGATCGTTGCGATTGCGGATTTTGTAATATTTTGTTATATCTCCCAACGACATATATTCAGGGCAAATGCAAGGAAGTTTCTTTTTATCATATAGATGTAATTCATTATCGACCCACCGTGTGAAATAATTATCTCTACATAATTTGTCGCAATATAGGTCTGGGATTATGATGTAGATCGTATGCAATTTTCCAGTTTGTTTGTCACGTGCTGCAAACATAAAAGCGTTATCCGGGAGAATCTCTCGAGTAATAAGTAAATTTGCCTTTTGGGGATGATCGTAAGCCAAATCGATACCATCTATGTGGAATAACCATTCAGCAAAATCCCTATCGATATACAAGGCTGGGAAAACCGAGTCCGGTGTCATTGAATCGTAATATTTTATTTGCTTGATCTGCCATAGATACTGACCGGAATATACAGTTCTGGTCTTAGAGCCAAGACAGCCCTGAATGTGTGGTATTAAGAAAGACAACAATCCTAAGATTAGAGCAGAATATCTCATTCGTCTAAAATTAAATTGCATATACAGCCTCTGTAATCCATCCCCAATAAAATAAACTCTGTGTTAGAACAAATTAATAAACACTCTTTTAAACAAGTGCAGATTACACCAAAAAAATCAACAATGGATTTGCATTCCAAAATTGCTGCTTAATATTAGAGCAAATCTAAAGTTTATCTGATGATGCTTCGGGCTTTTCATTAAGTTTTTGCATTGCTGGCGATTCCGACATTGCTGCGTCAATCCATGCATCGATTACAGTTTTTTTGAATCGCCATTCTTTACCGAGTTTTGCTGCTGGAATTTTCCCATTCTGTGCCCATTTGTATATTGTCTGAGGTTTAAGTCTCAGGTAACGGGCAACTTCCTCAACGGTCATTATTTGATTATATTCCAATTCTTTTCACCTTTGTTGTTGAAATCTAAATTCAATCAAAGAAAGAAACGATAACTTCTTAGTATTGCAAACTTATTATTAGAATAGCAAAACATCTATTGCGTTGAATCCTCGAAATAACTGATTGTATCAGGTTTCGGTTCTGTTATTATAGGCTTTGTGCGATAGTAAGTGTGTTCTCCTCTTATTATACTATCGGGAGTTTCTCCTTCAAGCTCGCTTTTTCCCTGATTATTCTCATTTTCCTGCTTGCCAGAGAAAATATCTCTCGTCGCATGAAAAACTGCAGAATAGAAATTACTTTCCTGTTCTCTAAACAGAGAGAATGGTCTATTCCTTGTCCCGACAAACGGTCTTAGGTTCCAAGCTAACTGGGTTCCTACGAATGCAAAGATAATAATCCACACTCTGAAAATTCTTATCCCCAATTTTGGATATATTTCATATTTTTCGCATGCAAGTGTAAAGCCATTGCTCAAAACAATCATCCCAGCAATTCCAGCAATTGCAAAAATTACGACCTGCAGAAGTCTTATAAATGAATAACCCCATCCTATTATTATGAAGAATAGAGACATAGGTGCAAATGAGACCATTACACAAGCAATAATAGCAAAAGCCATCAAAATCATTGCGAACGACTGTTCGAG
>CAZLTJ010000076.1:0-3944 GCA_964562425.1 uncultured bacterium | reverse complement strand
GTTAAACATAAAAAGTGCTGGATAACATATTAAAAGGATTAGTAGAAAGAGCAATGGAACTTTTACCATCGATGTTACAGCTTGTAAAACTGAGTTGTAAGCACCCATTACAATCCCGTAAATACCGAAAAAGATCAGGCATATCAGCAACAGGCTTCCAATGATTTTCATTGTGTCTTTCCCAGAGAAAATCTTTGCGAAAAGTTCTTCACGATTCCGCAACAACTGATTTAACATGTTGTTAAACATTTTTACCCTCCAAGAAAATGATTTAAAACAATATAATCGATTATATTCCATTATACAATATTATTTTATATTTATTTGTTGTTTTTTATCGTATTGCGTTATTATTCCGATTGCATACTGTTGTTTTTTTTGAGAATTCTATATTGAAAAAAGTTTTCTAATTGCTCTCGGGATGTTTATCCGTTTTATTTGATAAAATCAATGCACTACAATGTAGAATTAGGAGGATCTATGGGTAAATATAAAATAGCTGTTCTCCCTGGAGATGGAGTAGGAGTGGATGTCATCGATGCTGCGATGATCGTATTAGAGAAGACAAAGATCGATGCGGATTTTATATATGGGGACATAGGCTGGGAATTCTGGCGAACCGAGGGTGATCCGTTGCCAGAAAAGACAATCCAACTTCTTAAAAATACAGATGCCTGCCTTTTTGGTGCAATAACATCAAAACCGAAAAAGGAAGCTGCTAAGGAGTTAATTCCAGAATTGCATAATAGCGGTTTAATTTATCGATCGCCGATTGTGCGATTACGCCAGATGTTCGATTTATACGTTAATCTTCGACCGTGCAAAGCCTATCGTGGCAATCCGCTTAACTATAGGGATGATATAGATCTTGTGATATTCCGCGAGAACACCGAGGGATTATACAGCGGTGTGGAATTCCGTCCTGTAGCAAACGACTTACGGGAATCATTGATGAAATATTCTAAAAACATGTCAAAATTCATAGATGTTCCCTGTGAAGAAATGGCAATATCAACAAGGATTTTCACAAAGAAAGGTTGTGAAAGGATTCTAAGAGCTGCATTTGAATATGCTATCGAACACAAACGAAAATCTGTCACTGTTGTGGAAAAGCCGAACGTAATTCGTGAAACATCAGGGATGATGGTGGAGATAGCTCGCGAAGTAGCCCTTGAATACAAGCCGGTTGAGCTATGGGAAACCAATGTGGATGCGATGGCAATGTGGCTTGTGAAAAATCCTCAGGATTACAGCGTGTTGGTTTCATCCAATATGTTTGGGGATATAATTTCCGACCTTGCAGCGCAGTTAGTGGGTGGTTTGGGATTCGCATCGAGCGGAAATATCGGCGATAACTATGCACTCTTCGAGCCGACTCACGGTAGCGCTCCGAAATATGCAGGAATGTATAAGGTCAATCCTACCGCGATGATCTTAGCTGTTAAGCTTATGCTCGAGTGGCTTGGAGAAAGCGAAATGGCACAAGCAATCGAGAAGGCAGTTGCAGTCACACTTGCAGAAAAAAAGGTCAGAACATACGATCTCGGCGGAAATAACACTACGTTAGATATGGCAAGAGCTATTGCAGAAAGAATTTAATTTCATTAAAATATACTGGACTATTAAGAGTTATCGAATAAATTGCATCATAGTGAAAACTAATCGATTTCAATTATGGAGTGGTACGTATGACAAGTAAGTCTTCAAAAAAGCGAAAGAGAACCTTTAAGCCTAAGGCAAAGACTTCATCGAGTACAACACCTCAAAGAACTACAGCAAGAGCACAAGAAAAGAAAATTCCGGACAAAGTTACCGAGCCAAAAAAACAGATAAGAAGAACTAAGACCCCAAAGGAATCTTTACCTTTGACGATTGGCATAAAGAATCTTATTGTGTTAATAATTGCTATTGTGGTTATGATTATAGGATGGGTTCTTCTGGCGAAGGGATCAATGACACTTGCGCCTTTGCTTTTAATAATATCATATTGCATATTAATCCCGATATCAATTATGATTGGATTAGGGAAAAATAGAAATCTTTCTGGAAAGCCAAAGGAAACTGACATCCGACAATAGCAATAATTATTCCTGCTATTAGGTTTGATTAACTACCGTCTTTAACTTATTTGAATAACTATGGACATGAGAATAGTGCTAATAATTAATTACACTAAGATTCCCAAATAAGACCTTTTCCGTTTGTAACGGTTTCCTTTGTGATTACAACTCGTTTAACGTTACTTTTTGATGGTAACTCATACATTATAGGTATGAAAACGTTTTCGGTAATCGATCGCAAAGCTCTTGCACCGGTTTTCTTTGTTATAGCCTTTTCTATTATTGCATCAATTGCGCAATCGTTGATAACCAATTCTACGTTCTCCATCTCGAACAACTTTTTATATTGACGCAAAATAGCATTTTTAGGTTCGATAAGAATTTCTCTCAAAGCTTCACGGTTCAGCGGACTAAGCGATATAACAACAGGCAATCTTCCCACAAGCTCGGGAATTAAGCCAAAATGCATCAAGTCGTCTGGTTCAATTTGCTCGAGCAGTTCTTCAATCTCGAACTTGTTAGCAGGTTTGCCCTCAAAACCCACAGTAACATCCGCAATGCGATGCTGAACAATTTCCTGTAGTCCTTCAAAATGCCCGCCGGCAATGAAAAGGATGTTCTTCGTGTTAACCTTGACAAGCGCCTGGTCAGGATGTTTTCGACCTCCCTGTGGTGGAACCATAGATTCTGTGCCCTCGATAATTTTTAATAATGCCTGCTGAACGCCTTCACCAGAAACATCGCGGGTTATCGAGGGATTCTCAGATTTTCGAGCGATTTTGTCTAATTCATCTATATATATAATTCCAATTTCTGCGAGTTTTGGGTTGTAATCTGCACTTTGCAGTAACCTAACGATTATGTTCTCGACGTCATCGCCAACGTATCCAGCTTCGGTTAACGTGGTTGCATCTGCTATGGCAAACGGTACGTGAAGAAATCTCGCTAACGTCTGAGCCATCAATGTTTTGCCGACACCGGTGGGTCCCACTAACAATATGTTGCTTTTTTCGAGCTCCACATCGTCATCTCGAGAATTCATGAAATGCAAAATTCGTTTATAATGGTTGTATACAGATACAGAAACGGCTATTTTTGCTCGATCCTGACCGATTACATAAGTATCCAAAAATTTTTTTATTTCATCAGGTTTGGGTAGTGTTGTCCTATCGAAGGGAAGCTTTGGTTGTTTGGGTTTTTCGCTTTCTTTGAGCATATTGCCAATTAATCTTATACAATCTTTACATATTAAACCACCTGCAGCTCCGGAAATTAGACCACCAGAATCTTTTGCTTTCCTACCACAGAAAAGACAGATAGGTTCATTCTTTGTTTGCTTCTTTTCCATTATAACCTCTAAATTTCTAGGAATGGACAATATAGTTGGGAGAAATAAAAAGAAAAACAGATAAAAACATATTTTCAAACCATCCTGAAAAAAACACTTGAAAAAAAATCAATTCTGAATATAGAGTATATTAGAAACTATAAGAAAGAGTTAATATTAATGTCAGTATGAAATAAAGTTAAATTAAGGAGCGATAGAATATTAATTTAGCTATTGAGCTGTTTTTTAATGGAGGGGTTTATGTTTGGGAGTGATGAGGACAATTCATTTAATAATTCCCGTATTTTCTCTATGGATGTATTTAGGGATTTCTTTGATAATATTTCTGAGGGTGTGATGATCTTTCAAGATTCTCTTCTTGAGTTTTCTAATCCTGCAGCTGAGGAAATTTTGGGATGCAATTTTGATGAATTTTCTGAATTTTCTCTGATGCATTTCGCAGAAATGGTTCACAAAGACGGTCGGGGTGAATTTATTAAATGGATAGAAAATTGCTTAGGTGGCAAAGATGTGGAAAGCAATATGCAGTTTAGGAT
>CAZLTJ010000075.1:0-10025 GCA_964562425.1 uncultured bacterium | reverse complement strand
GAATTGAAAAATATAAATTTCAAAATGAATCCTAAAAACCTTGAATACAATTGAAAATATTCATATCCTAAAAAGTTATATTATTGGGGTACATATGAAAAGATTTTTTATTGTAACTATTTTATTTATTATATCAACTGTTTCTTGTCAATCATTAGTTAGAATTGAGCAATCAGATTTAAAGTTTGTGAAATCGCTGTATAACTTTGATATAGCATACGTTCACAGAAAAGCTTATGTAAAAATTGTTGCAGATAAATATGATATAGACATTCTTAACTATTGGGTAATTCCAGACCAAATAATAATTGAAGACCTTCTAGAATATTATTCAGCTCGTCTTGAACCGGAGGATATGGGTGGTTATAGGACATACTCTGAGATCGTGACAACTTTTGATTCCATGCAAACGCTTTTTCCGGATATAATCTCCGAAAAGCTTTATACAAATTTTCGATTTGAAAGGAAGAAAACTAGAAACATTCAACATCGATGCATATCAGAATGAGATTGTTTGGAATGCTGATGATTTAACATCAGGAATATATTTCATAAAATTTTTTCTGGAAATAGAGAAAAAGTTAGAAGAATCTTGTTAATAAAATAAAAAAGAATATTATCTTTATATTTAATTATTCAGGTTCAATATAAATTTATTATACTAAAACCTAATGAATTGAGTGTCTGATGAAATCGGTTCGGATCATTACCATTTTCGGAATATTTATTTTCACTGTTTTATGTGTGCATTCATGTGCGCCTCAGATAGAGAGCATTGAAAAAATTCCTGCAGAAGCGACCGAGGTAGATACGGCAAAAATTAATTTGGAAATTAGAAAACATCTTTCCTTTGGCATAGAATATTATAAAAATAAGCAGTACGACGATGCTATAAGGAATTTCAAGAAGGTTTTGGAAATCGATCCAGTTAATGAACTAGGGTATAAATATCTTGCGGATTCTTATTTAAGACATCCAGATACTACATACATCGATTCTGCTCAGACGCTATATGAGACCGCTACAAAGCAATTCCCGACCAACAAATACTTCTTTTCCGGACTTGGCTATATCTATCAAAAGATAGTGAGCAGTCTGGAAGGTGAAATTGAAGATGCAGATTCTATAATAAAGGAAAAGCTTACTCAACAAATTGACAATTTCTGTTCTAAGGCACTTGTTAATTTCCAGAGAGCTGTTTTACTCGATGCGAACGATTATACGAGTATTAATGCAATAGGTTCAATTTTTCTTCGACAAAGCAAACTTGATTCAGCTATGGTCTGGTATGAAAAATCTGTTATAGTGGATTCAAATCAAGCTTATATATGGGATTTTTTATCTAAAATATACGTAGCATATAACAAGAATGAAGATGCAATGAAGGCTTTTGGAAAACTTGTACGGTTACTACCCGAGGAACCGGATTATCTTTTAAAATTTGGGCAATATTGCGCTAAATGCGGTGAATTTGATAGGTCTCATTCGATTCTAGATGAATATATTAAAACCAATCCCGATGATTATAGAGGCTATCAGTATTTAGGTCTTATTAAAGCTGTCAACAAAGAATTCAAAGAGGCATTGACACAGTTTAAAAAAGCTGAGGAACTCAATGCAAATAGTGTAAAACTACTATGTGATATTGCAAACACTTATAAAGACATGAAACGTTATAATAATGCACGAAACTATATATCAAAAGCTAAGAAAATAGATCCCAATTATGGTTATATATACATTGTAGAAGGTGACATTATTTACTCACAAGCAATGGACATAGTTCCAGAATCCGGTGAAGTTAATATGGAGGTTAAATGTACATTTCTCAAGGCATCAAAAGTCTATCGTCAAGTAATTAACAATCCGGATTGGGGTGGTATGGCGAGAAGTAAGTTAGATTTTATTAAACCGTATCTTCCTTCAAGGGAGGAAATTAAGCAATATAGATTTATGGGTGGGACCGCATGTGATTAATTTATGGCTTACAGATATACTATTATTGGAAGCACAGAACAAAGGACGCTGCATGTCTGATGTCTTGACCCGCGCAAACGCCAGGCGGACCGTTGCCCTTGAGGTGCTGCAAGAACTTAGACTCGTCGAGCGTTGGTCGGAGTTCGGTCGTCCGGTCATTGTCGGCGCGGTCGCATACGACCTGGTGGTCAGCAGTGATATAGACATGGAGGTTTATTGCCCTCATTTGAGAATCGAGGATGGGTTCGAAGTGCTTCGGGCGTGCGCTTTGCACCCGAGGGTTAGGAAGGCACGATTCTTGAATGAGCTTCATTCCAGAAACAAGGCTCTATACTGGCAGTTGCGTTACGTACAAGATGATGGAGACGAATGGAAGATCGACATGTGGTCCGTGCCTGAAGATTACAAACTACCTCGCGCAGAGAATTTGGTCGATCCAATGCGAAGAGCGCTCTCGGAAGAGACTCGTCGAGCCATACTTGAGTTGAAGGAGTACCTGAGGGATACACAAAAGGCCAAGTTCCCATCTGTAGATCTGTACCGTGCTGTACTTGACGATGGTGTCCGTAGTTCTAAAGAACTGTTGAAGTGGCTTAGAAGTAACTCGACTGGCCAGTTGACCGGTTGGCGACCGGTGAGTAAAACATGAGACAGGTCCAACAAAAACTTGCACGCAGAAAGCGACATGCTATTGACGGTTCAAACTGGATTTGCAGTTCCAGAACGCTCTGCATATCAACATGGTGGGAGCGTTTGTCACCGCTGGTGAAGTAAACGTTGGAAGCACTATTTATAAATGTATTGTTTTTCTTTGTAGGATATTTTGGAATTCTTTGTAAAATATTTTAATATTTAATTAGGATGGTGATTCAATAATATGAGTATGAAGAGATATTACATCAATTTAAGCTTTTTAAATAATTACTTACAAGTAAAACCTCTACTGATTATAATTGTAATATCATGTATTGTTGTTTTATGTGGTCAAGGTTGTTTTGCTACCCCAAAAGAAAAGCAGTTAAGTAACGCAATACCTCATTACAATAAAGCTTTGGAAGATTTTCTAAACGGGCAATATCCGCTGGCTAAAGATGAAGTTCTTTTAGCTATTAGAGAATATAACGAATATGTTGAAGCGCATATTCTATATCAGAGGATTCAAGCTCGAAATAGAGAGACTAAAGCTTTACTTAAGGAATACAAGGAATTGATGAAAAGCAATCCGGGTAACGATACTTATATATATCTTTTCGGACGACTTCTCGACGACCTTGAAGAACAGGAGAGATATTGCCAGAAGGTAATTGATTTAAACGAGAATAATGCATGGGGTTATTTCGGCTTAGGGTGGACAAATTATAAAAGGTCTCGATACGCTGATGCTACAGAGAATTTCGAAAAAGCTGTAAAGCTCGAACCGAATAATGCATTGTTTCATATGAACTTAGGTTCGATTTATTATTTAAGGGGACATAGTTTTGAAGCTTTGGATGAACTAAGGAAAGCTACACAATTATCTCCGAAGTTGGTTTCGGCATGGTTGTCATTAGCAGCTACCTATTATAAACAAGCTGAATATGAAAAAGCTGTGGAATCGTTAAGAAAGTATATAAACAACTATCCTGATGCACCAGATAAAAAGGAGATAGAAAAGCTCATATTACAGATAAATGGTGGAAAATTGACAACCTAAGCGTTTTAATTATTATGAAGGAGGTTTATATGCAGGGAAAAATGAAAGCTGTTGTTAAAACCAAACCAGAACTTGGTGCAGAATATCTTGAAGTGCATATTCCAAAACTTCTTCCAGATTGGGTGTTAGTTAAGGTCCGTGCGACATCTATTTGTGGAACGGATGTTCATATTTATAAATGGGATCAATGGTCTGCAGGTAGAATTGGAGAGAAGGCATTGCCACAAATACTAGGACATGAAGTTGCAGGTGAAGTTGTTGAGGTTGGTAACGAATGTAGAAGAATAAAAGTCGGAGACTATATTTCTGCAGAAACACATATATATGACCCGGGTGATCTGACCTCGCTTTTGGGGGTATTTCATGTGGGAACTAACATGAGAATATTAGGCGTAGACACAGATGGAGCATTTGCTGAGTATTTTATGGTTCATGAATCGGTTTGTTGGGTTAATGATAAATCCATTCCTCCCGAATTTGCTACAATTCAGGAGCCATTAGGTAACGCTTGTTTTGCAGTTTGTGGTTATGATAACGATCTTCTCGGGAAATCTATGCTTATAACCGGTGACGGCCCAATTTCACTTTTCGCAATTGGAATTGCTAGAACTGCTGGTGTAGCAAAAATTATCCATTTCGGGAAATACGATTTCAATATGGAGATTGCAAGAAGAATGGGTGCAGACATTCAGTTATATACAAATCGAACCGCTCCTGAAAAAAGGCTTGAATTCATTATGGATAATACTGATGGAAACGGTGTCGATATTGCATTGGAAATGGTTGGAAGTCAGGATTCTATTGTCGATTGCTTCGCTGGAGTGCGCAAAGCTGGAAGAATTACTGCATTTGGAATAGCCCCAGAATCACCATTACCTGTCGACTATAATAATGGAATTGTTTTTAAATCTTGCCAGATCCATGGTATTAGTGGCAGGAAAATCTTTGATACCTGGTATCGAGATCGTGCATTGCTGGCATCTGGAAGATTTGATCCTTCTCCAGTGATTACGCATATGTATACTCTTGAGGACTTTGAAGAAGGATTTAAGAGGATGATTGAGCGTCCTCGAGTCAGTGCGAAAGTTATTTTATTTCCTGATCTAGTGGAGCTTAAGGCAGCCAAAAAGCGCATGGGTATGCAGTAAATTTTTGAATTGTATAGATCAAATATTAACAATTTTAAAGGGACGGAGTTAAACCGTCCTTTTTTAGTTTGCGTTTCAAATAAAAATTCAATGCATCGATTGAAATACTTTTTGTTTGAATTTGATTTTATTAGAAAAAGAAAACAGTTCAGATTGAAAATTCTCATTTGGCATTTGAAATTTTATTTACATTTAATAAATTGAAAATACGGAACTTTTTAGGATGCAAGTTGAAAGAAATATCTTATCCAATACTTTTGTTATACTGACTGACAGCTACCAGCGATGAGCTTCTTAATGAGGGGATTTTTAGAAATGACAATTATTTCACGCCAAAAGGCAAAGGAAATTTCTCTGCAAAATATCGCTATTTTTTTGTTTGTTTTGTTTTCAAATATAACTATATCTGCACAGATTCCATCGGATGAACAATCCAGCTATAATAATTCCAATATATTTCCATCACCGATTTTGCTCTATGGTGAAACAACTTTTATGAAGCCAGATTCTCTTGATACAATCCGGGAAATTGTATCGATAGGTTCGGGAATCCCAGAGTGTAAAACAATCTGTACAGGAGATGACAAAGCTTTTATTTTGATTTGCCCCGGTCAAATATTGGAGTTTTCAAAGAACTCATGTTTTAATATAGATTTAGAAGAGAGAATATTTTATATACTTAATGGTGAAGTTATAATTCATAAAAAAAGTAAAATTGACAACATATGTTATAAATTCATAACAGACTCTGTAATTATTAAATATGCCGGCAAAAGAAGCGTGTTTGTTTCTATTAACGACACAACAGTGTGGCTAACTGAAAAATCTTGTTACTCATATGGAAAATATATAACACAACCCATAGAAAAACTTAAGGATAATCGTAAAGATGCCAATTACATTTTTGAGCTTTTAGATAAAAAACTTTTGCCTGCAAATTCTTTTGATTTCGATCTACCGAGTAAAAGACCTAAGAAATTTAATTATAATTTCACTGGTTACGGTGGGGTTGTTTCATACAAAGGCACTAATTATATTTACGGAGGTGGTTTGTTAAAAATAAAATACATTAACTTTGGATTTGTATACGACCTGTGGTTGGCATCTTCTGTGAAAGGTAAATACTACAAAGAAACATGGAATGAATGGAGCGATCTCGTCGATCATATTCATTACATACAACTTTTTAATCCATTAAATCCATTTTATCTTAGAGCAGGAATTCTGAAAAGAATTACGTTCGCACAAGGGCTTTTAGTCGATAATTATTGTAATGCTGTTTTCCTGCCGTTCGATTATAGAACCGGTTTAGACCTTAGATTGAATTTGCCGAGTTTTCGAAGTTATATTTTTGTCAATGATATAAGTCAACCTACATTAGTTGGATCGCATATTAACTGGGGCAATCCTGAGAAATTTCTACTAGGATTCAGTTATGTAAGTGACTTTAATCAATTAGTTGATATTCAAGATAGAGACAGAGATTCTTATCCTGATAGAATCGATCCCGAACCAGATGTTTATAATTATCCTGAGGATAGTGTCATTATTGAAACTAATCCTCAAAGTCTCGATGAAATGGGTTTTGGACAACTTCACAGCCTGAGTTTCAATATGCTTTACACTCTTTGGAAGATTCGGCAATTTCAAGGAAGAGTTGCTGGTGAAGCAGTTGTGCTATCCACATTTAGCGATAATCCATTAGCTGGAATGACATTCCCAAATCTTTTATTTTCATTTAAGTATTTCGAAATCGGCTTAGGTTTTGATACACAAAGTCCCGGTTTCATAAGTGGAGTTTTCGATAGATTCTATGAAGGCAATAAAGCACGCTTTGTGAAAGATGAGGATGGTAATTTAGAACTTGTTGTTTTAGGTAGCGAAATTTCAAGGAAAAAAGGATGGCTTTTCGGTTGGAATACAAGCCTTAATATAAATATCCCAGGATGGATAGAGACAGAAATAAAATACAGGGATATTTATCATGCAAAATTAGATGAGAAGTATTTCAGCTGTTATCTAGATTTTAAATATCCAGTTGTTAAACAAATTACTAAAATAGCATTTTACATCGAGCAAAAAGGAGTTAAGAAACTCTTCCGGGAATTAAATGACCAGCAAAGCTGGGGATTTGATTTTTCCATGAAGCCACATAGATCTTTAACAGTGAATGTCAGATTTCGTGAGACTTATATCGACGTAAACGGCGATGGAAAAATTTCATCGGGCGAAACTAAAATTAACCTTTCCAATAGTGTTAATTTAGATGGAACATATTGGTGGCGGTTATTTTTAAAATGGTATAGAAATCGAAAAGAGAAATCTCATGAAGATAAGTCTACACAAGATGGAATTGGAAATAAAAACGAGAACAAAATGGAGACTACAGAGGAACCGTCGCAGAATAATGATATAGTAGAATGAAAGGAAAATTCGCAAAAAAATTGAGTCTAACTTTGCTTTTTATTGAATACAAAGTTATTTATTTAAATCTTTTTATTGTGATTTTTTTAGTATGTGAACTTGTATTTTTTACAGTATGGCAATTAATTGCTATAGATATTTAACAGTATTTAACAGTAAGACAGGAGGTTGAAAAATGGCATTTGGTGGAGCATTAAAAGAATGGCTTATTGAAGAACTTCAATCTATTAAGGATGCCGGACTTTGGAAGGACGAACGAATAATAATTTCCCCTCAGGATGCTGAAATTGAGATCGAGGGAGGTAAGAAAGTTCTCAATTTCTGTGCTAACAACTATCTCGGACTATGCAATAATCCCAGAATTAAAGAAGCATCGATAAGAACATTCAATAAATACTCTTACGGCATGTCCTCGGTAAGGTTCATTTGTGGAACGCTCGACATTCACAAGAAACTTGAGCAGAAGATATCTGAATTCTTAGGAATGGATGATTCTATTCTGTATGCAGCTTGTTTTGATGCAAATGGTGGCGTTTTTGAACCATTTTTTAACAATGAAAACAGTGCTATTATTACAGACGCTCTTAATCACGCCTCGATTATTGACGGTATTAGATTAACTAGGAAGGCTAAGAGGTTAATTTTCAATCATGCAGACATGACTGACCTTGAGGAAAAGCTTAAAGAAGCACAGGATAAAAAGTTTCGTATCGTAGCTACTGACGGTGTTTTCTCTATGGATGGTGATATTTCCAATTTGAAGGAGATTGTACCTTTAGCTGAGAAATATGGTGCAATTGTGATGGTTGACGATGCTCATGCTACTGGATTTTTAGGGAAGACGGGGCGTGGTACCCCAGAATATAACGGTGTTAAAGTGGATATTATTACATCTACATTAGGGAAAGCGCTTGGTGGTGCGTCCGGTGGTTTTGTATCTGGACCGCAAGAAATTATTGATTTGCTCCGACAGCGTTCGCGTCCATATCTATTTTCGAATACGGTTCCACCACAGATTGTTGTTGCAGCAATTGAAGTGTTTGATTTCATTTCCAGCACAACAGAACTTCGTGACAAACTTGAATGGAATACAAATTATTTCCGTAAAGGACTTCAGAACATAGGTCTTTCTGTAAAAGATGGAGTTCATCCAATAATTCCAATTATGCTCTATGAAGGTAAGTTGGCGCAAAAATTTGCTAGTGACCTTTTGGATGAGGGTATTTATGTGATTGGTTTTTATTATCCCGTAGTAGCTAAGGGTCAAGCAAGAGTTCGAGTCCAGCTATCTGCAGCACACGAAAAGGAACATTTGGATAAGGCTATTGCAGCATTCGAGAAGATCGGCAAGAAATATAACATAATTAAAAGCTAGTGTTTATTCATGTGAATAGGGAGTAACTTCAAAGATTTCTGCACGACAATTTCGAAATTATATGCGAGGTGCGTTTGTACCTCGCTTTTTATTAATTTAGCAAACAAATGCTTTAGTGAATCCAAAAAGGTTTTGTAAACTTATGCATAATTGAAATGCCAATATCTATTTGCAAACACACTATACCACTCAATCGGGAAAATACGTATGATTATATATAATAATCAGTATACCAATGAAATATGTAATTTGTTTAATATTGGGAAGCTGCAAACAGAAATATTTCGATTATGTAGCAACTGAGGAGGGTAAATTAACTTCACCATCATGGTAATTCTCATGGATTTGTTTGAATTCCTCGCGTAGGTCCATGAAGGCTTCGATAAGATATGGATCGAAATGTTTACCAGAGCCTTCATACATTATTGCCACAGCCTTTTCCTCGGGGAATGCGGGTTTATATACTCGTCGATTTACCAAAGCATCATAAACATCCGCAATTGCAGCAATTCGAGCTGATTCCGGTATATATTTTCTTGATAGTTTGGTTGGGTAACCGGAACCATTCCATTTTTCGTGGTGGTAGTATGCAATATCCTCTGCCATGTTAAGCATTGCGACATCGGAGTTCTTTAAGATTTTATATCCTATTTCACAATGTTGTTTCATTATCTCGTATTCGACAGAGGTTAACTTACCGGGCTTTAATAAAATTCTGTCTGGGATTCCCACTTTACCTATATCATGCATCGAGGAAGCTAATTTAATATCTTCAATCTCGTGAGGTGACCAACCTAAGGCTTTTGCAAGAGTTGAAGAATATAAAGCAATTCTTCGAATGTGAGCACCAGTTTCGTCATCTCGGAATTCTGCTGCCCAGATTAATCTTAAAGCTATTTCCTGTTCTCTTTTCCTTATGTCCTTAGTTCTTTTTAGAACTTCATTTTCAATAGTATCTTTTGTATACATTTTTTTAAATGACTTAACAAATTCCTTCATCTGGGAAATTTTGTTGTTCATATGTTCGATTAACAGAATATGTTTTCCGTTAAGCTTAACAGCAGATGCCTCAAGAAAGATGTCTTTCCCAGAAAAATCACTTACATTCAAAATTCCTGATTTTAAAGGTGTATTTTCATTACTTTCCCAAAAATGTTCGGAATCCTCAATAAAATTCTTTAATGACGGGAAAAGATTTATCAGATTTAGGGCTTTGAGATTTGGTGAGGACTTCTGTATTATTTCGTTAAACCAACTCGGTGCTTCACCAATGAGGTTAAAATTTTCATTATCCCGACATTCTAAAACTGTTAAACCCATTAAGGACAGTACATCCGAAGTTAGACTTTCGATTGCTTTACTTCCCATCGAACCCCCGTAATGAGAAAAAACATGATGAAACTAGATA
>CAZLTJ010000074.1:0-10068 GCA_964562425.1 uncultured bacterium | reverse complement strand
GAAATATATAGGCTCTGAAAGGAACCACAATGTCCCACAAGATTGTAGAAGTTAGAAACAAGGCTCAATTAGCTGCTTTTATTAGGTTACCATGGCAAATTTACCGAAATGAACCAAACTGGGTAGCCCCACTTCTCGGTGAGGAATATAAACTTCACAATTTCAATAAGCATTCCTTCTGGAAACACGCCAAAGCAGTATACTATCTTGCAGTAGATAAAGGCAAAGTTCTTGGGAGAATTGCTGCTATATACGATCCCAATTTCATATCATTCCAAAAATTAAATTGGGGGTACTGGGGTTTCTTCGAGTGTATTGAAAATCAAAATGTAGCAAATTCCCTTTTTGAGGCTGCAAGTTCATGGCTTACAGAGCATAACATAGAGAAGATGGTCGGTCCGATGAATCCCTCGACAAATTATTCCTGCGGATTATTAATCGATGGTTTTAATTCCCCACCATGTATTATGATGACATATAATTTACGTTATTATCCGGGATTGATAGAAGGAGCAGGATTGACAAAAGCAAAGGATTTGTTGGCATGGATAATAGATTCAAAAAAAGCACCAGAGAGATTAATAAAATTAGGTCAATATGCACTAAAAAGAGGGAATTTTACAATCAGAAAATTAGACTTCTCAAATTTTGAAAGTGAAGTGGAATCTATTTATTCTGTTTACAATAAAACCTTGGAACTAAATTGGGGTTTTGTTCCGTTTACGAAACTGGAATTCGAGAAAATAGCAAAAGACCTCAAAGTTATTGCAGATAAAGACATCTTGTTAATAGCAGAATCGAAGGGCAAGCCGGTTGGTTTTTCTATGACCTTACCAGATATTAATCAGGTTCTTAGTCATCTGAGGAGTGGACGATTATTCCCATTTGGAATATTCAAATTTCTTCACTACCGAAAAAAGATTAACAAAATTAGAATACTAATTCTGGGCGTTATGGAGGGCTTCCGAAATAAAGGAATTGTTATTGCTCTCTGTCACAAGACATTTATGGAAGCTTACAAGAAAAATTATATACAAGGAGAATGCTCCTGGATTCTTGAGGATAATGTTAAGATGAACAGAGTTTTAGAAGATATAGGAGCAAGGGTATATAAAATTTATAGAATGTATGAGAAGACAATTTGATAAGGAGGAATAAATGATAAAGAGCTTTGCAGAAATTCTCGAAACCGCAAAGGGCAGCGAATTTCACAATATGGCAGTTGCAGATGCATCGGGAGATGCGGTAATAGATGCTCTTGCTGAAGCTGCTGAAATGGGCATTATCAAGCCATATTTAGTTGGAAACATCGAGAAAATTCTACCTTTAGTCGAGAAGTATAAACTCAAAGAATTTGAAATTATCGAAGCAAACGATCCTATCTCTATTGCAGAAAAGACAATCGCCTTAGTTAGAGAAGGCAAATGCGATATGATAATGAAGGGCAAACTTTCTACGCCGATTTTAATGAAAGCCGTTCTTGATAAGGAAACTGGTTTGCGCAAAGGGAAGTTGCTTTCGCACGTTGCTATTCTCGAGGTAGAGAAATACCCAAAGTTGATTTTACTTACTGACGCTGGGCTGAACATAAAACCTGAGGTAAATGATAAGGTACAGATTTTAGCAAATGCAATGTTTGTCGCAAACAAGCTTGGCATAGATAGACCAAAGGCAGTCGG
Source organism: uncultured bacterium (assembly GCA_964562425.1). Taxonomy (GTDB): domain Bacteria; phylum UBP14; class UBA6098; order B30-G16; family B30-G16; genus JAUWMV01. Next base: position 8,389 of record CAZLTJ010000074.1, on the reverse strand, counting down.
ACTTGCTGCTATCGAGACAGTAAATACTAATATGCCTGAGACAATGGATGCTGCAATATTGACCAAAATGTCTCATCGAAAGCAATTAGGGAATATCGATTTCGACGGTCCGCTTGCAATAGATGTGGTTTTATCCAAAGAAGCGGCTAAAACAAAAGGAATTAAAACCGAAATGTCTTTGGAAGCCGACATTTTCCTTGTTCCCGATGTAGCAAGCGGGAATATTCTTGCTAAGGGATTGATATATCTTGCTGGTGCTAAAATTGGTGGTGTAGTGATGGGAGCAAAAGCTCCGATTGTTTTACTTTCCCGTTCAGACACCAGAGATACTAAGTTAAATTCAATTGCTCTTGGTTGCGTTATAAGTTAGAGCTTGTGTAACTAATATTCTATCGGATGTACAATTTTTTGATCGATCAGGTTAAATTGTTTTTTTTAATCTCGATCGAATTGAATGTCTATATCTTTAAACACTTATAGACTGTATTTTACCTTCACCGATTTCGACTAATGACGAAAAAATATCATCTTCTCACTCAACTCTAACAAAGCCAAAAAACATTACATCTCCTCACTCGACTCCGACTCAAATCGAAGTCACACTCTCCCTAAGGAGAGGGTAAAGAAAATTTATCATCGATGTTACTAATTATGAATCGAATCAGAAATAATCGTAAGAGTTCAACTGACTACTCTCACTTTCGAACACATTGCATCCTTTGTTACTTCAAGACGAGCAGGAAAAGAATCTCTTAGCTCTGCTAAATGAGTTATAACAATTATGCGGTCAAACTCGTTGGATACATCATTTATTGCAGAAACGAGCTTTTCAAGTCCATCGGAATCCTGGGAACCAAAACCCTCGTCAATAACCAAAGTTCTCAATGGAAATCCCGACCTTTGTGCCAAAATCCTCGAAAGTGCTAATCTAAGAGCAAAGTCGATTCGAAATTCCTCACCACCACTATATGACTCATAGGCTCTCTCTCCTAAATGATCTGATATTCTTACACTAAGTTTTTCCTGCCCCTCAGGAAGAAGTCTTACTGTTAAACCCTCTCTTGTGATAAGATCCAATATTTCATTTGCATTGTCTTCTATAGCCCCCAGATATTGTGTTAGCAACCAGTTTTGAATTCCTAAAGGACCGGATATCTCCGCAAGTGTATTGTATTTTCGTTCGATGGATAAAAAGAGATTAATTTTCTCCGAATCTTTTTTTATGCTATTTTGTAATTCACCTCGAAGGGAAAGTATTTTTTCTTTGTCGTTTCTTTTACGTTCTAATTCAAGTCTAATTGAATTCAGATTGTTAATCTGTTCCCTATATTCGTCAAGCCTAACAGTAATATTTTTATATTTAGCAATTCTATGTTGAAGTTCTTCTATATACTTAATTGTTGCGTTTAGTTCATTACTATTATTCTCTTTTCTAGTGTTAAGCTTTTCTATTCTCTCCTCTACTTGTGGAATTTGAGATTTAGCTTGTTCCAGTTTGAATTCCAACTGCTTATAATGCTCGTATTTTGACATTTCCCTTCGGGTTTCGCTGTGTTCCCGAAGGTCGTAACCCAATTGAATTATCTGCTCCTTTATGGATTTCATTAATGCAGAGATTTCCTCACCAATAGGAGTTCGTTTAACTTTATCCAGTTCCTGTTTGATATCATTCAGCTGCTTTTTCAAATTGTCTTTTCTCTCGGAACTCTTCTGCAAAGCATGAAATTCTCTTGCCTGCGGTTCGAATTTATGTACAAGCTTTCTTGCATCCGATAAGGCATCGGAATCGAATCCCAAATCCTCAATTGATTTTTTGTTTACATTTAGTTGATTTCGCCATTTTTGAGCATATTTATTCCACATTAGGTTGTCTCGCAATTGCTTGATTTTCTTTGAATTATCCAAAGATTTTTCATGCAGTTGTTCAAATCTTGTAAACTCATTCTGTATTTTTGTGAGTTTAATACGCAACTTATCATTCTGCCTTGATTTCTCTTTCAGATATTTAAATTCTTTTGTTTGATTTTCTTTCTTCTCAAGAAGATTTACACTATGCTCGTTGTTTCGCTTAATTTCATTTGCTATCTCATTTAATTCTTTATCGAGCTTAGTTTTAACTTTCTCACGATGCTTACTGTCGAGCATCGACCCACAGAGAGGACATTTCGATTCTCGACTTTCAGTTAAATATTGTAACTGTTCAGATACTTTTTTATATCCTGTATGGAGAGTTTTAAGTGCGGATTTTAGAGACTCAAATTTAACATTAACAGAAGCAATATTCTCCGAGATCTCCTCTAACTGGGAATCTATGCTCTCCGCTTCTTCTATTTCCTTTTGAACGGAAAAAAGCTGTTTTTTAAACTTAGTCTTAGATTCAAGTTCCACTTTAAGAGCCTTGTTCTCCGTGTCTAATTGAGAAATATTACTTAAGATTATCGTCTTTTCCGCATCGATATTAGCCTTTGCCTGAGAAATTTTATCCCTAAATTTCTGCGCTTGCTCCTCTTTTCCCTCAAGTTCCTTAGCCATCTTAAGACTTGCGTCGTATCTTCTGGCATCCTCAGCAAGCAATTCAAGATTCTCAATTTTTTTATTTATTTCATTTATTTCATTATTAAGAGATTCCTTTTTCCCAGTTAATATACTGATCGTATGGTCTTTCTCGCGAATAAGCTTCAGGAGTTGCTTCTCATTGTTCCTAAACTCTGTTTGTAATCTGTCGTGCTGGAAAGATTTATCTGACAGTTCCTTTTCCTTATTGTAAAGCATGTTGTAATGCTTGAAACCTTTCGAAATTTCCTTTTCCTTTGACTTTATTTCCATTAATTCACTAAGGTTGTTTTTATTCTTTTTAATATCATTGAATATCTCTTCAATCTCATGTTGAATTTTCACTATTTTACTTTTTTTCTCTAAAATAGTTTCTTTTAAGGTCTCCAACCTCGATAGTTCTTTTTCGAGCTTTATCTCTTCAGAACTTAAGTCTTTTATTCTCTGAGAATTACTCTCAATTTCCTTTTTTAGTTTCGAAATATCATCGGAAGGATCGGGAAGTTCACGGAATCTGTCTTTTGAATCGTCGAGTTGATTCTCGATATAATTTCTTGCGGACTTTTTTTCTCGAGCTCTCTGCGATGCCATCTCTCGGATTTTCTCGAAGATTTCAATATCGAAAAGTTCTGCCATTAGCTTTCTTCGAACTGAAGGACTGAATTTTGAGAACATATTGGCTTCATTCTGCATGAAAATCGAAGTTGCAGCCAAGTTTCTATAATCTGTTCCTATAAAACTTTGAATGAGTTTTTCCGCAGATTGTACCCCTTCTTTAAGGATTAGCTCACGAGTAATGCCATTTTCAATTTTATAAACCCATACTCTCGTTTTCGGGTCGCATCTACGACGAACCCTATATAAACCATCTTGTAATATGAAATCGAACTCAACTTCTACATAGTTCTTTCCTTTTCTCATTACGGTTTTTGCCTTTTTCAAGCCTTCTCTGGATGCCCCAAAAAGAGACCATATCATAGCCTCGATTATCGATGATTTTCCTGCGCCATTTTCGCCTACAATGCAGAACAAATTGGCGAAATCTAGAGGGATTTCCACTGGTTCGGAAAAGCTTCGGAAGTTCTCTATTTTGAGTCTAACTGGAACCACAAATTAATTATACTCACTTCAAAACTGATGTAAACAGAATTTTAAAATATGATTAGAAAAAGACTTGCTTTGAGACTCAAATAAGATATTATGAAAAATCTATTGGGGCGTTAGCTCAACTGGGAGAGCGCCACACTGGCAGTGTGGAGGTCAGGGGTTCAAGTCCCCTACGCTCCATTTTTTTATAACCAATAATTGATACAGATTCTGATAATTCTTCCGACCGTATAATCCATTATTAAACTTCTCCTAAAAAATGTGGAACTTTTAGAAATTTATCGAAATGGAATCTTTCTTAAAGAATCTCCCTTAAATTTCAATGAAAAGTTTGATTTAGATAATAATTTACTCTATAATATTACATTAATAAATATCTTGATTAACAAACTTGGGGGTCAAAATGAGAATTGGGAAGATTTTAATCGTAATTTTGTTAGTCTTACCAATTTTTGCTCAGGAACTGACTGTTGAAAAAATCACACCATACGGATATTCACTTTACAAGGAAGACCTTGCTACTGTGTTGATTATCTCCGGTATGGACACAACGGCAAAAATTAGGACAAAAGCATCAAAGGATGACAATGAATTCGTTGCCTCGATTGTTACCGAGCAATTCAGAATTAATAATGGAACAAATATGTTTTCGCCGGGTGCACAACCAGCAATTGACAGCTTCAAAGTTGCAGATAAATATAAAGGGCTTTTCGATGAAACTGGAATGCTCCCGGATGGACATTACACAATACTTATCGAGGTGGAGATCGGCGGTGAAGTAGCTGGTTCAGATATTTTAATACATGATGTGAATTATTTTGATGTTGCGCTAATATCTCCTCTTTTCGAGTATGAAGTTACTCAAGCAGATCCTTTGTTCTCATGGGTTGCAACCTCGCCTATTTCAGGATTGGAATATTCACTAAGCATTTGGGAAGTTGACCGCGATTTCGATATATTAGATTTTCAACCGGGAGAATCATTTTATAGACATGATAGGTTGACATCGAATTCTTTCCAATATCCTGCTAATGCCCCACGCTTAAAATATGGAGGAAGATATTTTTGGAAAATCAACGTACTTATCAATGGAACGTTAGTAGCGGAAAGTGATATATTTGAGTTCACAAACAACTATAAGCCGAGTAAAGATTCATTAATCGTATTGGATACCATTTCAACATTGAAAAAAGCAGAACAACCCGAGACAATGAAAGAAAATTTATCTTTTCTTGTCGATCAGGTATGCAAAGTACAAAAAGCGGATGCAACCAAACTTACTGAATTATTGGATGAGTATAAAGATTTGCTTATGCGAAGAGACAGTATATGGGGCATAAAGGCAACAATAGAAAATTTTAAGGATAAATTGGAAACTTTGAAAAATAAATCCCTGCAGCAAATTAGAATCGATTATCGGACACTTCACACAATGAATAGCGAGAACGAGAATTGTGCCATGGATTGGAAAATGCATTTTTACAACATATATATATTGCACACACCTTCAAATATCAGTGGATATAACTATAACTACTTGCTTGGTATATACGAAGAATCCTTTTTGGATTGTAAGAACTCTGAACTTAATATACTTAACGAGAGAACGAAAATTCTGGAAGGATATTTCGATGGTCTAATCATAGATCTGCAACAGATAGTCCCGGATATCGATCAGCAGCTTGCTGATATGGAAAACACAGTTAACACCAAGAGACGCGAAATTGACAAACAATTCAAAAATCTTCAAGATAATCTCTGTAGTATGGATTTACTGTGGCAAAAGTTAATTGCTTATGTTAAAAAGAATCCTAAATGTCAGGATATAAAATTTAAAGGGAAATTTAACTTACTATCGATCGATTTCGCTAAACTCAACATATGTCATACGAATTTGTATCGTTTGCTTGAATACTGGAAATGCGACGTAAGATATCCTGAAGACCTGGAAAACCTTGAGGAAGTATCGAGGAACTACTTTGATATAGAGAATTTCCATTCAAAATTAGAAGAACTTGCTCGTCTTAATTTGCAATTTCATAAGATTCTAAATAATTATTCAGGTGAAAGCAGTGTGCTTAGTTTTGCAAATACCTGCTGCGAAAGTCCTTACGAGATTTCGATTGGTAAATATAACCTTGTGAAACCTATAAAACCTTATAATGATGATAAAATTTATGTGGATTTGTATTCTCTTAGCACCAATGCTATTATTCCTATCCCATCCGATCTGAAAAAATTTGCTATCGATGAGGCATACCGGACGGAATATAGAACTGAAATTGAGAGGTTATACGATGAACTAAGCAGTGTAAAAGAACTTACTAATATGTTATTAGAGCAAATACACAACGGTCATGTTATAACCGATGTCGATGGTCGCTCTATACTTACATCTGAGGAGAAAGGATTTGCAGACCCTATAGCGGTAAGAATCCATGGAAAAGCTAATGCAATTGCAAAGCAACAACAATCCATCGAAGATCTTCTTATGCTTGTCGATGATTTTATATTCAAGATGAGAAATTGTTACGATTATTCCAAAGAGAGTGACTACAAACGTCAATTTAGATCAGCATATTACAAATGTTTTGAATTTGGCAATAAACTCGATGAACTTGACAGCCAATATGAAGATTATATAAAATGGTTTAAAGAACAGTCTAATATCGAGACTCCTAGAAAAGATTCTCTAAAACGAGTATTGCGAGTTATGCAGACAAGGATCGTCGGAATGAATAAACGTTTCAGTAATATTAAGAGAAACATGGAGATAGCTAATAATAATTTATATACGATGTTCAGTATTGGAACAGTTAAAGATGAAACTCTTTCAAGAGAATCAGATGAGATTAAGCTAATTCTCGATAATGAACTTACAGATATCCAAAGAGCTTTGGAAAGACTTGGTGGTGTTCAGGAGGAGATTCTCGAGAGTCTTAGGATAATTAATGAGAAGAAAATTCGTGAAATTGAGAGCCTATTAATCAGGTTTAATCAGTGCCGTTCTCCTGAATTGGTCGCGAGTTATGTAGACATTAGAAAAGTTTCCAAAACTATTAAAGAGAGAAGGCAAGAGAAAGAAAATTTTCTCAAAGAAATGCACAACAAAATTGACAGCATTTCTGACATGATTGAATTTCAGAATAATAGAATCGATTCTTTAAACCTGTATATATATGCACTCGAGGGAGAAATACATGATCTAAATAATAAAGTCTATTGGGAATCACACAGACTTTCTAAATTATCGAAAAATCTTGATATTGCTCAGAAAATAGACGAGATGTCAGGTTATCTCGAACTTCTCGCGGAATATTATAACCAAGAAAAAGCTAATAAACCTATTCACTTCGATACTGAATATCTGAGATACATGAGAAAGAAATTCTTCGAGGACGAAAATATTTGGAAAGACCCAAATAGAATCTTTGGGAAGCTGCCACAGTTATTCGAGCATCAGGAAATGCTTAACCAGATTAAAATGCTTATCGATACACTCGAAACAAGAAAGACAACTTTAGAGGAAAGAATTAGAACATACAATAAAATTGAGGAACTAACTTCTGAATTAGCTAAGTATCTATCTGGCATAGAAATACTTATATCGTACCATGTGGAAAAATATAACAGAACATTCACAGAAATTGATGCACCGCAATTCTCAAAAATTGCCGAATATAAGATCAAAGTTGATCGATATGTGAAAGACTTCATTTGCTATAATTCGGATAACGATAAAACGCTCGAGCAAATAACTTCCGTTGAATGGGAGAAATTTATTTCCAAGGAGAACATTATAATAACTGAAAGCAACAAAGCTATAATCGAAGGTCGAGTTAAACCATATTTTCAAGTGAAGATTAATTTAAGCTATTTAAAGTGCTTCCTGAAGAGTGCGATGGGCAATATGCCATAATCGCATATCGAGCTTTGCCTATCGATTATTTTCTCAAGAAGTTTATAAATTGGCATGTAATGTAAACTCATCAGAGATGCACTCACTCAAAGCGTTTCCCTATTTTATATATGAAGATAAAAAATCCAAGAAAGAAAATTAACTCAAAAATATCTATAACCACAATATATAATGGGCAATAAGAAATATTTAATGTGCAATCAATCTTCCAGATAAAACAATTTACTATTACAATTGAACCTAATGCTATTAGGAAAAATAGGGCAATGATTCCATAATAATCCCAACGCAACTGTGGTGTTTTACCACTGTGTTGAGTATCACGTAGCCAGTGTTCCCATGTTAATGCCTTTGGCTTGTCATTGAATTCTTTGTTAATTTTATTTTCAAGTTCCACGAGAAACATACCAGCACGCATCATTCTAGCAACTTCACCCATCCAAATAGTAAGAATTAAGTAACTTATAGAAGGAATTGCAAGTAGAAGAATTATTTCTGGTAAAGGTGACTTTTCCCACAAACTAAAACCCGTGGCAATTAGTACAGCTACAGCCGCTGTGCCGAAACGTAAAATTGATTGTTGTGTTTGCATAGATGCCAAACTTTCGTTTCTAAGTGTCTTATATTCTTCTATGACTACAGATAACCAATCCATAATATAAAAACTCCTTTTAAAGATTTCTGAGCTCGTATCCAACCTAAACTACTACTTAGCAAAATGTTGACTAACGTTTCCTACATATACGACGTTTCGACCACATGGAGCAATATCCAGAAGGACATGGGTATAAGACTGTAAAGTATATGCTG
>CAZLTJ010000073.1:0-10076 GCA_964562425.1 uncultured bacterium | reverse complement strand
GTGTCTGTTGATAGTACATTGTCAACTTTCAAGTCGCCCCAAACGTTAACATTGTCATCTAAATCAATATATTCACCGACTGCCTGGATAGAATCGGCAATAAGTTCACCGTATACCCATAAGTCGTTTAATACTTCGATTGTATCATTCTCGTCACCAGCTATATAATCGACAAAAATAGTATCATCTACTGTAAGATTTCCCCAAATATATGCATCTTCAGTAACGATAAGATCATCTTCGATCTTAACGACGTCCATCATCCAGATAGTATCGAATCTCGCTGCTTTTATCGTGTCGGTGGTTACAGTATATCCACCCCACCAATTGATTAAGGAGTCGAGTACGGTACCTACTGTGATTACAGACTTCTTAGATGTTCCAGTACCAGTGTATGACTGTAAAGGTACATCGTTCATGTCAAACTTGGTAACGTAAGACGGTAACGGATAGTAAGGCACATGGAATGCACCAGTGCTATCTGAAAACGCACCAGGAGTTGTCGGTCTATCATACGCCCAGACAACTTTGGTGGGTGTGATTGAACCCCACCTGTAATCTTCGGTATGAATACCTTCATCCTGAATGTCGTCGAAATTAACCGTTCCGTTCTTTATATGCCAACCCCAAACAGCTTCTTGAGATATTCTGGAACTATCGATACAATGTGGCTTAATCGCTATTAAGCTATCATCAATAGATGGTGTTGTTGGGCTTAGTAGACCGTCATATCTTTCGAAATATCTATTATCCATATATGCTTTAACAAACCATGAATGAGCATGGTCTTCGCCGCCGATCTTAACTCCAATGTCATTAGAATCGTGATCGAATATTGCGAACATATTATCTAGAGCTTCCTGGACAGTGGTTGCACCATGGAAGTAACCTGCGTCATCGAAACCTACTAGACCAGCGCCACCAGTTGAACCTAGACCAATTCCACCAATAAATAGATCGCTTCCACCAATATATAGATCATGTCCAGTTGTAATATAAACGTGATCAGTAATTGTAATTGTATCGCCCTTAGCCTGAATCGAATCTGCTATAAGTTCTCCATTAACGAACAAGTTAGCCATCGTCCAAATGGTATCTGTTTTGAGACCATCTTTGCTCCACAATGTGTCGGTAAAGACTTCATCTACTACTATACCGTGATTTACAATTGAGCCATCAACGTATAGATCACCCCAGATATTGACGTTGTCATCCATATCGATATAATCACCAACAGCCTGAATCGAATCTGCAATTAGTTCACCGTATACCCAGAAGGCTTCATGAACTGCGATTGTATCATGATCATAACCATATATATCGTCAACATATATATTGGAATGGAAGCTCACATCACCGTCGATGAAACCGCCACCCCATACTCCAAGACCACCATTAATAATAGTGTTATCATCAAGGTATAAGGTACTTCCATTAGCCTGAATCGAATCGGCAATAAGTTCACCATTAACGTATAGGTTAGCCATTGTCCAAATGGTGTCAGACTTTTCTTTATCCTTGCTCCATATTGTATCGGTAAAGACTTCGTCAACTGTAATATCAGTGTTGTAAATCGAACCATCAACATATAGGTCTTCACCAACATGTAGGTCTTGATACATGTAAACGTCATCAAAGAATAAAGCAATGTCCCCGACTACCAGATCGCCTTCGACTACCAGATCGCCAAGGACTCCCAGATCGCCCTCGACACCCAGATCGCCATAGACGTCCATATCGACCATGACTTCCAGATCGCCAAGGACTCCCAGATCGCCATCGACACTCATACTGCCATCAATCGTAAGGTAGCCAATACCACCACTCGTAGGTTCGATTATATCAGTTACAAGCTCCTTCTCAACATATAGATAGCCATCGACGCGAACAGTATCATCGTCGGAATTCTTGATAAATCCATAGATATCCAGATCGCCAGCAATTCCAACATCGCCTTCAATTCCAGCATCGCCAATAATTCCAAGATCGCCAGCAATTCCCACATCACCATCGATTCCAAGATCACCCCAGATACCAACATCGTCATTAATACTAATTTCTGTTGCTGATGCTGAAGCCTCGATATTATCGACAATTAGTTCACTGTAAATCTTCAAATTGTCAAATACAACAATGGTATCTTCTGTATAAGTTTTTATACCACTCCAAATAGTATCTGCTGGGTAATCGAAATCCCCATCTACTAAAAGGTCTCCATGAACATGAACATTATCGTCCATCTCAATCCATTCTCCAACAGCTTGAATAGAATCGGCAATAAGTTCACCATGAACCTTGAAGTCATTCATTACTACAATCGTATCGGCAGTATAACCAATAATCGTATCGAGATATGCATAACCATCGAGCTTAATATCACCTTCGAAATAAGCATTACCAACAACATGGAGCTCTTCCGAAGGAGTTACTGTGCCAATTCCAACTTTCCCCGTGCTAGGCATAAACGCCAAATCACCTTCATTAGTAGCGAAGGTTACTGCGCTTTTATTCAATGATCCATAAGTAGTCGCATCAGCCATATCAATTGTTAGGTAGTTTCCAGTGTTTGTTTCGGCAACTGTTCTCGGATGAATCTGAAGGTCTGTCTTGGATGCCATTCTAATCTGACCGTCGTCATAAGTATTATCTACAGCTGTAATTCTCAATTGCCTTGGAGCCTGAACTTCCAAGTCCATTCCCGGATTAGCACCGTAAATCACTCTTGTCTTCAGACCTGAGGAAGACGTAGTACTGTATGCATTGTCATAAAATATTCCACCATAGCTGTAAACATCGATACCGTCATAATCCGGACCAGCCATCCTGAATGATGAAGCATTGTCATTAACGAACCAGCCAGTACCATGTACCCAGAGGTTACCATTGACCGAAAGGTTGTCGTCAAAATGAGTTGAATCATCGACCCAGATTGCATCGAAAGGATCGTTATAAGATTCTATCTTATTTGTTGCAATTTCATCCGTTGCAATAATATCGTCTATATATACTGTGTCGCCATGTCCAGATATATGATCTACAACCAGTTCGCCATCGAGTATATCGAGTTTTCCGTCGATATATATCCAATCACTACTATTGGCTCTGATTGTATCTGTAAGGATAAGATGGAGAGACTTTGCAACCATCTCATCTATAATATCTTGAACATTAGGATCGAGAATATGATAGCCTGCAGGACCAGTAATCGTAGTATCAAACGGTACATCTTCTGCGCTGATACTATCCGAACCATAGCCCCAACCTATATCTACTGTGAGTAAAGAATGATCATCTACATGCCAACCGGTAATCGCATCTTCATGAATGTCATCACCGATTATGCTGTAATTTACGATCTCTGCACTTGCAACAGCGTTATTCGCCATTTTAGCTAAAGTAACCTGGTCATTAGCGATCTTTTCAGTTATTACTGCATCAGGGGCAATCATATTGGTTACAATAATGCTGTCCTGAAGTATGAAATATTCTAAAGTTGATCCGCCAACGAGCTCAATGTTGTGCCAGTCATACTTAATTGCACCCATAAGCACTTTTGAGCCGTTACAAGCATAAATCTCTCTATCTGCTACATCATCGTTGGAAAGCTCACCGGAGTGAAGTTCCACTTCAGTCGCATCTAAATAGAGAGCGTCATCATCCTTACCATAGATTCGAGAATCCATAATAATAATTTTTGCATCGCCTGTTGATGGATTGGAGTAAATACCGAACAAATCACCCCAATATCCACCACCTCTAATCATTACATCGGGGCTCGTTCCATCAAGTCTTAATGCAGCGGCACCTGCTGAAGCTCCATCAGAATATGCGTAAACATCTTTAAGTTCAATATTTTTTGACCCGTCAATTAGAATCGTATATCCTGTGCTACTGCCGTTCTTTACTGTTAGATTTCTTAATTGAGCACCATCAACGCCATCGAACTTAACAGCATAAGCGCCATCATATGTAATAATTGTAATTTCAGGTTTAATACCAATTATATGAATATTATCGTCGTCTATCAAAACCTGCTCGTTATATGTACCCGGCATTAGGTAAACAATGAAGTCTGAACCTTTCCAAGAAGCAGTATTTACACCGTAATCAATAGCTTTGGCTATTGTTAAGAACGGTGCTTTTTGGCTTCCATCTGCGGATCCGTCGTCTCCATTCTTTGCTACGACGACAACATAATCCAGTCTATCGGCGAAAGTTGAAGTTATCGTCATAAGATTATCAAGGGCAGCTCCAATGTCCGTGTATGTTGCATCGTCGTATGGAATGTCATCAGCATCGACTTCACCTGTGCCTAAGCCCCAATTAATTTGATCTGATCCGATTCCGTCGTCTTTGATTATAATTGTTGTATCATCTTCATATGCGAAGAAATCCGTGCTTAGGAAAGCTGATCTTGTGTCATGAGTGAGTCGAACCTCATCGTCAGCATCGCCTTCTTCGTCACCAAGCCTTAGATCGAGGTTTTCAATAGCACCTTGAACTATGGTTTCAGTAATTATCGCACCAGAATAAGTGTTATCAAATTCGACATCACCGGCTTCAAGTAAATCGTGCTGCCAATCGGAACCATCATATCTAAATATTGTTCCTGCGCCACCTGTACCTGGCGTTTTTAAATCTATAGGTTCAATTGTGCCATCAAGTATTTTTGAAGTTGTTACAGCACCCGTTTTAATAGTTCTGCCAATAATCGCATTGTCATCAATATCATCTGATAGAATAGATCGGTCATCAATTTTGGAAGTAGTAATCGCATTATCTGCAATCTTTGCATTAGTAACAGCATCATCCTTAATCTTAGGTGTAGTTACTGCATCATCAGCAATCTTAGGTGTAGTTACTGCATCATCAGCAATCTTTGCATTAGTAACAGCATCTGCAGCGATCTTATCAGTAGTTACAGACTCATCATCTAACTTAACAGTAGTAATTGCATCATCCTTAATTTTAGGTGTAGTTACTGCATCATCAGCCAATTTGTCTGTTGAAATTCCACCATCCTTAACCTGAAGATCATCTGCCACGATCTCTATCGTTACATCATCAACATTGACTTCAAATTCGTAACCAGTAAGTGATAGACCATCACCAGCAGTGTATTCAATATTCAAATGCCATTGACCTGTGCCATCGTAATAATACAGTTTGTTATCTGTATCATCGACCCAAATACCCGGATCACCGGATGCAATTGGGAATGGTGAAGTTGCTTGTGGAGTCAATGCTAAATATGTAGGATCGATTCCACCGTCAACAGTCAGTTTACCGTCAATTGTAACATCACCGTCGACATACAGGTCACCCCAGACATCAACATCATCATGAATACTAATTTCTGTTGCTAAAGCTGAAGCCTCAATGTCATCAACGATAAGCTCATCTTCAATCATAAAGTAGTCATGAACCTTGATTGTATCTTCATCTTCAACATAGATATGATCTACATATAGACCATCATTAATAATAACATCCTGACCTACATCTAGATCTTCTTCAACATATAGTTTACCCCAAATATCGACGTCATTATAAATTCCGATAGTAGTACCGATTGCATTAATGTTGTCGGTGTATAATTCATCGTCAACTTTCAAGTCACCCCAAACATTAACATTGTCGTCGAGATCGATATAATCACCAACTGCTTGAATGGAGTCAGCAATAAGTTCACCATGAATTTTGAAGTTTGCCATTGCAACGATTGTATCGATAACAAGTGCATCTTCCGACCAAATTGTATCGCTTTTGGTTACGGCAGCTAATTCATCAATAGCTTTTTGAACTGTGGTTCCAGCTAAACCACTCATAGAATTATCGTAGTCAACTTTTGTTGCTAAAGCGTTTCCAATTGTCCAATCGCCGGAACTGTAAACGAACATATCGCCATCGGAAGCTGTTCCGTCAGCGAATTTGGCAACGCCTATTGCTTTATCCTTAACAATAATATGATCTATACCCTGTTCGAAGAAATCGGTATTAAGAAAGTCCGGTGTTCCACCAGGACCAACTATAACTAATGTATCGCCGGCACCACTTTCAATAAGAGATAATCTTGTCTCATAATCATCGAGAACAAACGCGACATCTGTGCCATAATAATCAATGCATTCTGCAGAAAGTTGTCCTACCAACCATGCAGAACCATCGTAATAGAACACATCACAAGCGTCAGTTCCGAGTGCGAACTTATCTACGCCGATTACTTCATCAGCTATCTGATCTGCACCTATTGCAGCATCTTTAATTGTTATATGATTAATTGCATCCTGTGCGAAGAAATTTTCATTCAACCAATCAGGAGTTCCTAGATCACCAATCTTAACGAGTTCATCGGCATCAGGAAGTGTTATCATATCTGCGTATAAATTATCGATAGCATCCTGTGCGTTATCACCAAGACCAGTAATTGTGTCATCGTAAACTACATTCGCAGCTAATACAGCATCTGCCCATGAGGCTAATGCTGACCAATCTGTGCTATCAGCGTAAAGAGCAACTGCAGCAACACCTGCCGTAGCAGAATAATTAGCTTCATCAGCATAATCAGAACTATCCGCTTTAGCAGCATGGTCTGCATTCAAAGCAGTAATCGCGGCTAGAGCAGATCCTGCTGTGAGTGCATATGTTGCATTAAGTGCCCATAATGCTTTAATTTCTGCAGTAATCAGTTTCCTAGGAGTCAATGTGTTATATCCACTTCCGAGATTATAAGAAATCTCATAGTATAGATTAGTAGATGGAGAGGATAACACACTTGAAGAAATCGTTAGATCGAAGACTCCAGAGAAAAGACCATTTGTACATGTAACTGTTGTGGTATCAATAGTAACAAGGGTAGTTCCTGTGACATTAGTGTAAATTGCTAAAATAAAATCAACATCCCCATTTACCGCAATACCTGTACTATCCGTTAATTTTCCTTGATAGGTAACCTCCGTACCCCACGATAGGCCTATCAACAGCAGTGCAAACAGAACAACCGCTAACTTCCTCGGCATAGCCTTTCCTCCTTTTAAGAATTTTTGCTTTCCATTTTGATAAAAATTGTTAAACAGCTCATTGACATTAAGCAATGTAAAAAACATATGAGAGCACCCTTTATTTGAGACAGTAAATCAGCATATTTATTTTTGTAAAGATATTTACTCAAAAAAACTCCGCAAGTGTTTTTTTTAAATAACTTAGAACTTTTTTTTTCCTCCTACCTCCTTGAATCTCAAAAAACTATATCGACACATGATAATTTTACTCTAAGATTTGTGTCTGTTTCTATCTCAAATAATAATTAAACCACATTAAGTACAATTAAAAAATTCCCTTATATTGTCCTTGATTTTTCAAAATATAAAATTATTTTATTTTAATCCAAGAAACATTTATAATTTTTTCCAAAAAATTATAATAAATCGAAATTTTAACCAAATTTTTATTTTTTATGGATAATATAAACCAGAAAAAAAATTATATAGATACCGGATATACCGCAGAAGATATTAAGGTTCTTGAGGGTTTAGAAGCTGTTCGAAAAAGACCTGCGATGTACATTGGTTCTACCGGTACTATGGGATTACATCATCTGCTTTACGAAATCGTTGACAATTCTATAGACGAAGCTCTTGAAGGATTCTGTAAAAAAATTTCTGTTACAATACACCAAGATGGCAGTGCAACTGTTGTCGATGACGGCAGAGGAATCCCTGTTGATATTCATCCTGAAATGGGAATCTCTGGAGCTGAAGTTGCATTAACAAAACTTCATGCTGGTGGCAAATTTAATAAAAAAATATATAAAGTATCAGGTGGACTTCATGGTGTTGGTCTCTCTGTCGTCAATGCACTCTCGGAATTTTTGGAACTGGAAATTCACCGAAACGGTGGTGTATATGTTCAAAAATATAAACGTGGGATTCCATTAGAACCTCTCCGAAAAAAAGGAATAACAAAAAAACGCGGAACTCGCCTAACGTTTAAACCCGACCAGAAAATATTTGAAACAACCGACTTTTCATTCGATATTTTATCCTTAAGGCTAAAAGAACTTGCTTTTCTTAATTCCGGTATAGAAATATCGATAATCGACGAAATTCATGACGAATCCCAAACATTTCAATATTCCGGCGGTATTGTTGAATTTGTTAAGTATCTTAATGAAGGGAAAAACACACTTTTTAAAAAGCCTATTTATGTATCCGGCAGCAAAGACGACGCTGAACTTGAAATCTCAATACAATATAATAACAGTTACAATGAAAACATCATCTCATTTGTTAACAACATAAATACCGTGGATGGTGGAACACACCTTACTGGGTTCAGAACAGCTGTTACAAGAGCTATAACCAGTTACGCAATTTCCAAAAATTATTTAAAAAAAGGGGAGCAACTTACTGGAAATGACGTTCGAGAAGGTCTTACATCAGTGATATCAATCAAAATTTTGGAACCTCAATTTGAAGGTCAAACTAAAGCCAAGCTTGGTAATTCAGAGGTTAAAGGAATTGTTGATACAATTTTATATGAAAAACTATCCAGCTGGCTTGAGGAAAATCCTAACCAAGCTAAAGCTATTATGGAAAATGCATTAAATGCGAGTAGAGCCCGAGAAGCTGCTAAACAAGCCAAAGAACTTATAAGAAGAAAATCAGCATTAGATTCTGCAGCTCTTCCGGGTAAACTTGCTGATTGTCAGACAAAGGACTCTTCAATTTCTGAAATATTTTTAGTTGAGGGAGATTCTGCAGGTGGTTCAGCAAAACAGGCAAGAGATAAACATTTCCAGGCTATTCTCCCTCTTAGAGGTAAAATTCTCAACGTAGAAAAAACGAGAATCGATAAAATGCTCAAAAATGAGGAAATTCGAACTATTATTACCGCTTTGGGAACCGGAATCGACGAAGACCTTGACATATCAAAGCTCCGTTATGGTAAAGTTATTATTATGACAGATGCCGATGTTGATGGGGCTCATATAAGAACATTACTTCTTACTTTTATTTTTAGACATCTGCATCAGCTTGTGAGTTATGGTCACCTGTTTATTGCTCAACCCCCTCTTTATAAAGTCAGAATCGGGAAAAAAGAACAGTATATTAAGGATAACATAGAAATGGATCGCTTCCTTATTTCCGAAGGCGTAAAAAATTCTAAATTAACGTCTAATTCGAAATTAATTGCTGGAAATGAATTTACAAACCTTATGAAAAAAATTGCTCGAGCAAAACGAATTCTCGATTTCTTCGCGAGACATCACCGACCACCTCAATTACTTGAAATTATAATTAAACACAACATTAGAACACCAGAAGACTTAGTGGATAAAGATTCTTTAACCACAAAACTTAGAGCTATTGAAATGGATGTTAAACTTCTTTCCTATACATTGAATATAAACCTAGAATTCAATGAAGAGCATGAATGCTGGACAGTAATGATAGGATATGAAGGTTCCAGTGGTTTTGGTCAGTTTAAATTGTCACATGGATTTTTGGTTAGTCCCGATTATGCTGAATTATCTTCGATTTTAGGCAAGGTTTACGATAACATCCCCACACCGGTGACATTTGAATGTAATAATAATACAATGACATTGCACACTTTTTCGAGATTAATTGAAACGATAAAAGAACATGGTCGAGCAGGGAAGTATATACAACGATACAAAGGTCTGGGTGAAATGAATCCTGACCAATTGTGGGATACAACGATGAATCCTACCACTCGAAGAATTCTACAAGTGAAACTTCATGATATTTCTGATGCAGACAGAATTTTTTCAATTTTGATGGGAACAAAAGTTGAACCACGCAAAGAATTTATCGAACAAAATGCACTCAAAGTCAGGAATCTAGATTTTTAAGGTTTTTCAGGAAAGAATATTAAATTTTCAGACCACTGGAAATAAATGAGAATTTATTTTGAGAAGCTAATCTCTACATTTTTTGGTGTAGGTTTCTCACCAATCGCTCCTGGAACTGCATCAAGCGCAATTACCGCAATTATAATTTGGTTTTTTATACCTACTCAATCTATATATTATATCATATCAATTATAATAC
>CAZLTJ010000072.1:0-10087 GCA_964562425.1 uncultured bacterium | reverse complement strand
AGAGAAAAGAGAAGAAGTATTAACAATTCTGTTGGAAAATGGTAATTTTAGTTCTCTTGATAAAAATACTTTTATGATAGAAGAAAACGTTGATGAAACTATTGAAAAGATAAGGAAAAAAGGGATAGATGTAAAAACAATAAATTCTTAATTCTAAGCAAATGAAATCTTACAATATTTATTTTCCAAAATTCTATAATGATGGAAAACCAATTCCAAAATCTAAAATGAGTCCTATTTTGATTCAACAAATCTATTGCAGTCCTAGTTTTACCAATCTCAATAAATGCAAGGCTACCCCAGATAGTTGCAATGTCAGCATAGGATGATGAGGGATAATTCTTTAACATTCGTCGGCATTCCACAGCAAATTTTCCCCAATCGCGTTGGCTTTTAGCAAGAAATATTCTTTCTAATACAATATTGCTTCCATTTCCACAATCTTTGCATTGGACTAAAGCAGAATCTATTGCTTCCCATGCTTTAGAAATTTTGTTTTGCTTTCTGCGACATTGTGAAATTCTCCACCACAAAGAACCTCGATTGTATGAATTATCCTTGAGCATTCGTCTCAGAATTTCAAGCGATTTTGTATAATATTTAGTTTTTGATAATGATATTGCTAAATAATATTTAGCTTCATTAGAATACTTTTTATTGCTTGATTCTAAATATTTATTGAACCAAACGATACAACTATCAAATTTGTTTAACGTATAATAAGTTTGTCCAATATAAAAGTAGACTATAGGATCAAGCCTTCTGATTTCCTTGAGTTCCGAAATAATATCATCAGCTAAATCCCACCTTTTACTAACGCCAAGTATATTAAGCATCGCAAGAAAGTTGACTTGAGCTGTTTCTGTCCTGCCCACTTTCCGAAGCAAAGTGTTATTTCTTAAATCGAAACTCAACCTTTCGAAGAATCCAAGATTAAAAGCCGAATCGAGTTGAGCGAAAGCTTGTTTTGTATCTCCCAATTCCCAATGATTTTGCCATCGAAGATCACCAATCTCTTCTAAAAGCCCGGGAAGTTTTCCAAGTGTCCGAATTAGTTGATTAGAAAGAACATAGTCCTTATTTCTAAATGCTGAAGCTGCTGCTAAATATCTTACCCAATCGTTTAGTGGAAACTCTTCATCCATAAGGTTAATCATTACCGATTCTGAACAAGCATATTTACCAATCTTAAAACATAAGTATCCTTCAAGGAACAACCTATCTAATGAGTCTAAACTATCATCACTATTTAGTTCATCGAAAGCTTTATGGAGCATTTTTCGCTGGACGTAACTTGCAGTTTTTGAGTTATTAGAATTAATGTCAATAATAATAATGTTAGAATCGGTTTTAGAAACTTCCACACTATCTGAAATAACTTCAGCATGTGTCATTTTGCTTTCTAGTGGAGTTGTTATTTTATTGTATTCAATTTTATAACAACCAGTAAGAAAAACGACAGTTAAGAAAATAATACATACAATCATCTGAATAATATCTACCTTCTTAATTTTTTTATTTATGCGAGCCATACATTCCCCCTACCTATTTTATTTTCGATTTCCCTTATCAATCTATTAACTGGATTGCAAAAATGCACCGCAGATACCGCTTTATATGTTCTCCCATTCGAATCGATATGCAAATGTATTTCAGCTTTCCCTGGATTATTTTTAATAATCCTGAGAATGTATCTGAGCAATTCATCGGAGTTGTCTTCATTAAGTTTTATATGTAGTTGCTTTGCGAGTTCTTCCCTTATATTCTCCATTGGTTCTACCGATTCAGCCATTAACACAGGTGTATTGTCCGGATCGAATTTTAGTGTACCTTCTATCCATAATATAGCTTCTTCCCCAATAAATAATTGACATTTATCAAAGATGTTCGAAAAAAATAATACTTTTAATTCTCCGGTTTGATCCTGAAGAACACCTATGCCCATCTGTTGATCGTTTTTTGTTGGTTTTACAGTAAAAAAAGAAAGCAATCCAGCCAATCTAACTTCCCGTTCACGATGTATATTCTTTACTTCACCAATCTTGCCGGATGTAAACGCATCAACATCGATTGAGTAATCATCTAATGGATGACCTGACAAGTAAACCCCAAGTGCAAGTTTTTCGTATTTAAGTAGCTCAGATTGTTTCCACTCACTCACATCAGCAATTGTAGGTCTAAAAACTGAATCGTTATTTTCTCCAAAAAGACTTTGCAAATTAGCGATTTTAACTCTTGTTAACTCATATTTCCAGTTAACAAGACTTTCTAAAGACAAAATAAGAGAAGCTCGATTAACACCGAGAGAGTCCATCGCACCAGAAGCTACCAACATTTCCAAAGATTTTTTATTCAATACACCATCCTCGATTCTCTCGAAAAAATTGAATATATCTGTGTATTCACCGTCTCTTTTCCTTTCAGAAACGATAGCTTCCATTGCATTGAAACCTAAGTTTTTAATAGAACACAATCCAAAACGGATTCCATCATCTTGAACAGTGAATTTTTCTTCACTATAGTTTACATCTGGTGAAAATATCTTTAAACTGAGCCTTTTACATTCATTAATGAATTTTTGAACTTCTATAGGTTTTTTGGCAGAAGCTGTTAAGTTTGCAGCTATAAATTGCTTTGGAAAGTGCTTTTTTACATAGGCAGTTTTATAAGCTAGAATTGCATATGCGGTACTATGTGGTTTATTGAAACCGTATTCTGCAAATTTAGCAATGATAGCATAGACATCCTTTGCAATTCTCTTTGGGATGTCCTTCTTGCTTGCTCGTTTTATGAAAGTTTCTCTATGTACTTCCATAGCTGCCATGTCTTTTTTTCCGATTGCTCTTCTAAGTAAATCGGCTTCTCCCAATGTATATCCTGCAAGTTTTTGAGCCAAAAGCATCACTTGCTCTTGATATACAGCTATACCATAAGTAGTTCTCAAAATATCTTCAACATATTTATGAGGATATTCAACTTTCTCTTTGCCGTGCTTTCTGTTAATAAAACTGTCGATAAATTTCATTGGACCAGGACGATACAATGCACTCATAGCGATAAGATCCTCTATATTATCAGGTTTAAGACTGCGTAAGCATTTTCTCATTCCATCGCTCTCAAATTGAAAAATTCCTATTGTATCGCCTTCTCCGAACGTCTTATAAACTTCTTCGTCGTCCAGTGGAATTATATCCAAATCCAGCAAATTTTCTTCGAACATATTAACTAATCGAACCGATTCGCGCATAATTGAGAGCGTTGTAAGACCTAAAAAGTCCATTTTCAAAAGTCCAATTTTCTCTAAGGAGTCCATGCTAAACTGTGTAGTTATCTCACCTTTTGAGGTCCTATATAAAGGCACATAATCCACTAATTTTCCTGGAGTTATTACAACTCCAGCAGCATGAACCCCCGCATTTCGAGGAAAACCTTCCATTTTCATTGCATAATTCATGACTTCTTTAATTCTTGGGTCCTCATTATAGAGTGCCTTCAAATCATTAGATTCTGCAAAACTCGATTTAATTGTGTTGCCAAGTATCATCGCTGTCAACGCATTAGTTTCTCGGAATGGCAAACCAAATATTCTACCTACATCTTTAACTGCTTGTTTGGATTTCAATGTATTGAATGTTATAATTTGACAAACAGATTCAGCACCGTATTTATTTCGCGTATATTCTATAACTTTATCTCTATTCTCGTCGTCAAAATCTATATCAAAATCCGGCATCGAAACTCTCTCCGGATTTAAAAACCGTTCAAATAGTAAATTATATTTTATTGGATCAACGTTAGTTATGCCAAGGGAATATGCAACAAGACTCCCACCGCTTGAACCTCTACCTGGACCAATCCATACACCAAGCTTTCGGGCATTATCCGTTATCTCGGCAACAATAGAAAAATAACTGGAATAATTCATCTTCTCAATGACACTTAATTCATATTCCAATCGATGTCTAAGTTCTTTTGTAATCTTTTTATATCGCTGCGTAAGTCCTTCATCAGCTCTTTGAGCGAGGTATTGATTAACATTTTCAAAACCATCAGGAACTTCAAATTCTGGTAAATGATTTTTCCCTAATTCAATGTTTACATTTGTCATTTCGGCAATCTTCAATGTATTATCTATTGCTTCGGGGATATCATTGAATAAATTCTGCATTTCCTGAGGAGATTTAAGGTAAAATTCATAAGGCACCATTCGCATTCTGTTTTCATCACTAAGTTTTGAATCGGTTTGAATGCATAGCATTTTATCATGAAAATCGGCATCCTCTTTTTCTATATAGTGTACATCATTTGTTGCTACAGTTTTAATTCCCATTTCCTTGGCAAGTTGAATTAATTTTGGGAGAATTACTATCTCATCGTTAATATTATGGTTCTGTAACTCAATAAAAAAGTTTTCTGATCCAAAAATCTCTAAAAACCATCGTGCTGTTTCCTTAGCTTCATCGTAATTTTCTCTTTTCAAGTTCCACGGAATTTCACCCTGTAAACAACCTGAGAGCACAATAAGACCTTCTGAATATTTTTCCAATATCTCCCTATCGATTCTGGGTTTATAATAAAAACCTTCGAGAAATGCTATCGAGGAAAGTTTGATCAGATTTCGATATCCTGAATTATCCTTAGCCAAAATAGTTAAATGAAAATTTTTCCTGTTTTTATTAAGGCTATCTTTTTTATCCAAGCGTGAATACGGTGCAACATAAAATTCTTGTCCAATAATAGGATGAATTCCGGCTTTTCTCGCATATTCATAAAATTCAATAATTCCGTGTAAATTCCCATGATCTGTGATGGCGATCGCAGGCATCCTAAATTTAATAGCCTTATCAATTAGCTCCTTAATTCTACAAGCACCATCGAGAAGACTATATACTGAATGATTATGAAGATGTATGAACATTTTAAATATACGGGTTAAATACCTTTTCGATTAAAGAAAAGGTATGCAGGAAAAAAATCAAGGATTAGGTTATTTTTATGAAATTAGAGTTCTAATTTCGACGAGTTCTTCCTTGATATCTGAAAGAAAGGATTTGTAATCCACCTTCTGTTGTGTTTTGGATTTCTTAATTTTCCTGATCTTGTGTTTCGCTCCTTCAATAGTATATCCCTCCACATAAAGGAGGCTTTTAATCAGTTGAACAAGATCAATGTCCTTTCGGCGGTAAATCCTGTTTCCGGCTCGGTTACGTTTGGGTCTTAGAAATGAAAATTCGGTCTCCCAATAACGTAGAATGTGAGGTTTTAGCTCGGTCATTTCCCCCACTTCGGTAATGGAATAGTAGAGCTTTTCCTTCCTTCTGATTGTTCTTGGCATATCTCACTCCCAGAAAGGTTTTTCCTCTCCAATAATTATTCTTTTTATATTTTCTCTATGCGTAATTGTTATAAAGATTGCAAGTGCCAATGCAAAATATTTGTGTACGGATAAATCTAAAACAAATGAGAACCCAGCAAAGCACCAAACAGCTAAAAGAGAACCTATAGATATGCGTTTGCTAGTTAGAACACCAAATACAAACGCTACAAATGCAAGTATTGCAGGTACAATCACCAAAAGAACTGCTACTCCAAAACTTGTACTTACTCCTTTCCCTCCTTTAAATCTTAACCATACTGGAAAACAATGACCTATAATGGCTGAAAACGCAGCAAAATAGGGTAAAAAACCTTTTCCAACGAAGAAATAGACCACTAAAAATGCAGCAATTCCTTTTAGAGCATCCAATACAGCTACGAAAGCACCAAGTTTTTTACCAAGGACTCTTGATACGTTTGTTGCTCCGATGACACCGCTGCCATGCGACCGAACATCCGTTCTCTTTTTTAGCCATACAAGAATATAACCAAATGGTATAGAACCTAGAATGTATCCAATGGCGATTGAATGCAATATATTTGCCCATAACGGAATATGCATTATCTCCTCTGTTTGAATCTAAGCTTAAATGTAACACCTTGATAGTCGAAGCGTTCTCTTATTTGATTGGTAATATATCTTTGATAAGAAGGTGCAATCGCATATGGTAATTTCGAGAACAAAATAAACTCTGGTGGTTGAATATTTGTTTGAACAGCATACATAATCTTCGGTTTTCTTCCTCTGTAACGTGGTGGCGGATGTTCATTTTGAAGATGATGAATTAATTCATTAAGTTTGGAGGTTTGAATTCTCATTTTGCAGCGTTCAACAACTTCTTGCGTAGCTTTCATAAGTTTAAAGATATTATGACCTGTTTTTGCCGATGTAAAAACTATTGATATAAAGTTCAAAAATGGTGTCTCTATTCTGATTTTTCGTTCAAATTCCCTTTGAAATTCTGCGGTATGAAGAGGAAGAAGATCCCATTTATTCATAGCTATTACTAATCCTTTATATCTCTCGATAATTGTTGCGGAAATTTTCTTGTCTTGACGTGTTAAACCTTCTGTGCCATCCATAACAAGTATTGCAACATCGCATTCCTCTATTGCATTTAAAGTTCTCAGTCCGGCAAAATAAGTTATGTCGTTTTTCCTTCGAAATAATCCTGCAGTATCAACTAATCTATAGGCAATTCCTTTGAATTTGAATTTCTCATCAACAGCATCGATAGTTGTTCCTGGTTCTGGATTAGTTATTACAATTTCTCTTCCGACCAATTTATTTGCAATTGAGGATTTCCCGACATTAGGTCTCCCAACAATTGCAACAGAAATCTCATCGCTAGGTTTTGTTTTTGTGGAACGGCATGGTGGTAGTTTTTCAATAATTTCGTCCAAAAGATCACCTGTTCCATAGCCTAATTTTGCCGATACTCTAAATACATTTCCAACTCCAAATCCCTCCGCTTCTGCACCAGACCAGTTATCCATTCTCTTATCAACTTTATTTACAACAACAATTATAGGTTTATCGACTTTTCTAAGTATTTCAGCAATTCTGTAGTCTTCAGTCAATAAATTCTTTTCGACTACGAACAAAATCTCATCAGCTTCCTCAATAGCTGTTGTAGCCTGTTGAGTCACCGATGCTTCTATATCTGACTCGGGTTTTGATAAAATACCTCCTGTATCAACGAGTAAAAACTCTCTTCGATTCCATGTCATAGAAGCATAATTTCTATCTCGGGTTATTCCCGGTAACTCATGCACAACAGCTTTTCTTCGATGAAGCAATCTATTGAATAATGAGGACTTGCCTACATTAGTTCGTCCTATTATTGCAATGATAGGCGTTTTTCTCCATGAATTAGACATATAAACTCTCCAATGCGATTACAAAACAAAATAATAATTGTGCAACACAATTAGCATTATAGTGATAGGCATCTCGATAGTCAAGAATAATATTAAAAAAACTATACAAGCCTTTGGTAAAATTTGGAATAGGGTAATTATTAAAAAAAAAACAGGTAATTAACACTTTTATTAGGTGGTCTAATTGAATTTTGTAGTTTCTAAAATTCTGATAGAATATTTATGTTATGAAATTAGAAAATCTCTTTTTCTTTTTGCTTAAATTCA
Organism: uncultured bacterium; assembly: GCA_964562425.1. Taxonomy (GTDB): domain Bacteria; phylum UBP14; class UBA6098; order B30-G16; family B30-G16; genus JAUWMV01. The sequence goes on along the minus strand of CAZLTJ010000072.1, from coordinate 2,563 downwards.
TAATCCAAAGATAAAACGCACCAAAAAGCATCCCTCCAAGATGAGCTATGTGTGCAATGCCGTCTGCACGACTCGTAATAGATGCTATTAGTTCTATTATCCCAAAGAGTATAACTAAATATTTGGCTTTCATGGGGATAATGAAGTATAGAAGCAGTATTTTGTTAGGAAATAAAATTCCATAAGCCAATAACAATCCATACATTGCACCAGATGCACCTATTGTTGGTATGTTGGTAATTAAAAATGAACAAATTCCTGCTCCAATTCCTGTAAAGAAATAATATGAAAGAAATTTCTTGCTACCCCATAGTCTTATCAAATCCTGACCGAAAATAAATAGTACAAACATGTTGAAAAATAAATGTAGAAAGCTTCCATGTAAAAACATATAACTTACGAATTGCCATATATATAACTTACTTCTTATAAGAGATGGCATTAAAGCAAAATGATAAATTATAGTTCGAGGCAATAAAATCTGTACAAGGAACAAACAAATATTTATAAGTATAATTACAATTATTGTTGAATGAGGTTTAGGAAATCCAATTCTCCTATACGTTGTTCTGTAATAATTGTCATTCATATTCTGAATTCTCATTATTGAAATTAATTATTTTTTTTTTGGTAAGTTACCACGCTCCGCCACCACCACCACCGAAACCACCACCTGAAAATCCACCACCTCCAAATGCGCTCCCACCTCCTGATGCAAAACTACCTCTTGGTCTTGCAGTCATACTTTTAGATGCAAGATTTATTGCTCTACCCAAACTTTCTATAAAATATACTGATGTAAACGCTTCTTTACCTTTGAACCATTGCGGTGGCTGTTGGAAAATTCCTTCAAAACTTTCAACCCAGAGATCTGAAATACCGAAGACCATCGCATACGGAAGATATTTCTCGAATAGTTCTGGATGTTCCTTAGCCATCTTTTTTATCCTATCTTTTTCAGCTCTTTTAATAAATTCTTTAAATCCGAGTGCATGTAATGCAGCAGTTGCACCTTTTCTGGTTTTTCGAGGCATAAATGGTGAAAATAAAATGCTTATTAATCCTGCCAGACTAAATCCTATGAGAAGAGGAAGTGCGCTAAATTTGAAGAAGAAAAAGAAAATCAACCCAAGTGCAATTAGGAAAACCCCAGTGAATTTGTATTTGCTGCGAACAGTTTCTGGGTTTTTTGGGAAATAACCACCCACAACTAATTCATCATAAAGCAAACTTCTCAATTCCTTAAGATTTGTGTAGAAACTATTCTTTAGTGTGGATAAGAAAATAACCTTAACACCATCGGGTTCACCTAAATCCGCAGGTGTAATTCCAGATTTTGTAGAGCCAACGGAAAATAGGTCAGCTAGAAATTGTCTTTCAAAAAATTTCGTACTTTCATCCAAAAAAGTGCTTCTATTAAGAATAAGTGCATAGTCTTTTTTAGTAAAAAATATAAAGTTTTCAGAATCAGCTTCTATAATTCTTATATAACCTCTTACAGCCAGATCTACTAATGTCGATGTAATATCGGTTATATCAGCTCGTTCATCAACTAATGTTCCCACCTCAGCTGCAGATAAACCCTCAGGGGGTTCATATTGTACAGCGATAACAGACTTTTCCAACGGATCACGTCCTAATTGATACCATCGAGAATACATGTATAGAAATACAATAGGTGGAACCAGTAATGTGAAGAGCCATAATATATTACTTAAGAAAATTTTTAATAACTTATCCCAAGTATTTGGCTCTTTTATAATTCCCTTAGGAAATTTTATTGCAATTCCAAAACTTTCATTGGGTTTTATATCCACAGATGAAAAGTATATACTTCTTCCGAATTTATAGAACTCACAATTCTGCAAATTAGAACCGTACCGACCAGAAAAACACGTCGCATCAACTTGAGAAGTATCGACACTCGGCGGTATTGTTACTTCAGCTTTAACATCGTATAACACGATGAGCCATTTATGACCTGTAATCTCAAGCCAAAGTTCATCATATGATTTAAAGTAGTTAAAAACACCTTCCATTGTATATGTTATAATATATGTCTGAATGCCTGAGATCTTTTTGTTCTTTCGTCCAATTTTTATCTCTATGTTTCCTCTACTTTTGGTTACTTTATACATTCTTTTTTTGTCATTCGCATCGGTGATACTTCTAACCTTTATATCCAATACTCTTTTACCATATTTACTAGAATATTTATATGGGATTGTGCGGAATAATCCATGGTGAAGCTCTTCCTCGAAATCCATTACAATCGTTTCCTCAATTTTTACATAACCACTCTCGATAATTTGTATCTTACTGTTGAAGGATTTGATGTAATATGCGTTAGAAATAGAAATAAATAGCAGTGTTAAAATTATTGCATTTTTCATTTCTAATAAATCTCCTAATATATTTAATTTCTCTCAATCATGAGTTTAAATTGAAGATGAATATTTTAATAATATATAAGGCAAAGATCACAAGTCCACCGGAATCATTTATTAATATTGACACTTATCCATATCGTTACGATTACATACAACTGTTCAAAATAAGTTAT
>CAZLTJ010000071.1:4002-10618 GCA_964562425.1 uncultured bacterium | reverse complement strand
TGAAATGGTGAGTAGTCTCGACCAATAGAAGCATAAAGGCTGTCTAACAATTCATTTGGTGGTACAACGGGGATATTTCCGTTGAATCCTCCCCAATACCAATAGTACTCAGGAGATGTAGAATCTTCTGGATGCAATATTTCCCTGTATGAGTATCTGTAATATGTTATAACAGAGGGATCTTTTTCAAAATACGTAGAATTGGGGAAAGATATTAGAATAGAAGAATCATATATTCCTGGGTAGAGTGTATCTATCATTTTTGCAGCGTCTCTTTGAGCTGGGGTGAAAGGGCTAAATCCCAATTCACCTACTGGGAATTTAACAAAAGCAGAACTTATCAGTATTAGGGTTAATAAGAAGAATACAATTTTAAACTTTTTCATTTTTAAGCCTCCTTAGTTTTCAAATAATCACTTAAAATTGTTTAACGATTGTTTAACATCTTGGTCGATAAAAAAAATAAGATTTTAATATCTTTTTAAACCTCCTTTTGTTCTATAAGAATCATTTTTGATTTCTTCATTATTTACCCTCTTTCTTTTCTAAGAAGCAAATCAAGGGTGCTCAGATCTTCAACAATCCACAAGCAATTGACTTTGGAATGTAATCCATGTGTGAAATTTGACCATCTATATATGCAAATAATCGGAAATATAAATCTCATCGTTTTTTTATATAGAAATTTTCTATATACCTTATTCATCATTACAATAATATAATATCTTTATTTGAGCATGTAAACTTTTTTATTTATTACATTTTCAGTATTTCCTAATCTAACGAGGTAAACGCCCGATGGTTGAGAGGATGCATCCCAAATATATTTTCCATTCTCTCTTACAATTATACGCTTTATTTTCCTACCATTAATATCATAAATTTCCAGAAAACCATCTCCATAAATTGAGTATGAAATTTCGCAGATTGAATTGAATGGGTTGGGAGTAATAAATAACGATGTTTCTTCAGGAATTTGTGATTTCGACTCGTTAATAGAATTTTCATATAACCAGTTTATTATCTTATCTAATAGAAATTCCCGAGCCACTGAATTATCGATTGATTCAAATCCGAACGGTAAAAAAACAAGTGCAAAATTTCCATCCGTAAACCTAAGTCCAGCACATTGAGATGTTCCGGGACCATAATGTAAAATAGGTTCAGCACCATCGATTACTTTTACTGCATCAGCATAAGCAGTTTGGCTCCAGAAAGAGGTATTAGAACCTGTGCCTTCGATTAGCTCGAAAAAAATCCCATCCGTAATTGGATCCACAGGAACACCATATACAATATACGTTCCTGCAGTATCCCAAATGTTACGTGGGAAATGATTAACATGCAGGTAACTTCTTACAAAACCGGGATCGGTTCCAGACATGTCTAAAATCAGGTCTCTTATTATATTATCCCCTGATAGAAGTAATTTCCCACCATCGTCAAGATATTTGCATATTCTATAACGATCTATTGACTCAAGAGTATAAAATTGAAACCAACCTGTATACCAGATAACGATATCGAATAAATCCAGCATTGAAAGTTCAGGTACACCCCAGAAATAATCGTAATAGAAGTAGTTTTTATGTAGATTATCCAATGCATCCATGTAGTATTTCTCAAGCGGGTATTGCCAAGCTGAATCGGGAGCTCCCATATCGTCATCGATAAGGATTATATCGTCACCGGTTGTTTCGGAAAATCTGAAATAGAAAGTATCATGAGCCATCGAGCCAGTGTAAGAAAGGTGTATATTTCCTGTGCCTCTATTAATAGGATCAGTTTGAACTACAATTTTCACAGTTTCGATTGCTCCGACAGCCAGAGGTAAGTCGAGAGTCGATGTAAATGTACCGAATTTAGTTATTCCTTCAATCGACCAGATAGCTGGTGCATTGATAACCATGTTTAATCTAACAGTATCGGGATTTGTCCCATAATTGATGGCATAAGTGAAAAAAGTATCTACATCTCCTTTTTCAGCGATATAAAAAACTGGACCTAACCTGTTAGCAGCGAACATATATGAGGGCAAGGGAAGTTCTTCTTTTGCAGCTTGTAAAAGTTCTCGAGATACTAGATCAGTCTTCCTTAAAACAGCAATAACTTCGTTATTCCATGGAAACCAACCGTAGCTTCTTTCGTATGCTGTGGCAACAGTAAATGTATCATACAGAATCTCTGAACCGACGATTAATTCACCGCTATACCATGGTCTAATATCTCTAACTACCCAATTGTATTCACTCACAGCCGAACCGGGAACAGTAACACTATTTTCTATGATGAAGATGCTAAGAAAGTAAAGAGTTCCTAATATTGAGGGATCATCAGCAGTTACATTTACGTATATAGAATCCTCTGTTATACGATCGAACCATAAATAAAAAGGAGTAGAGTCCGCACGAGCTGCAAAGTTGTGTAAACTATCCAGAACAGCGTTTACAGGAGTGATCCTGTTACTTCCTTGGAAGAATGCCCAAGGTACATTAAGACATATGGAATCCGAGTTAAACACGTAACCGAAGGTATATTTCCACAATGCATCTCCCCTAGGTTCGGAGGAAACGGGTTGGATGTAAAAATCCTCGTTCATGATAAAGTTAAGCATAATTACAGAATCATGTAAAGCAGGAAAATCGGAATTGATTGCGGTATTAAATGCATCGGATGCTGCTCCAGTAACGTCTGTTCCCACTTCTGCAATAGGTATCCTTAAAAAAGCAGGAAATGCAATGCTAAGTGCAAGCATTAAAAAAAGAGTTGTAACCTTTTTCATCATTATCCTCCATTTAGTTTTGCCAATCAACATTCATTGCTTTGGCAGCTAATATTTTTTTCTCATTATTTTGTACAAAAACAATAGCAGTATAATTTTTAGTGACACCCAACTCAATCTCTGATGGAGTGGTGAATATGTATGTAAATTCAAAGATTCCGGATTCTCTTATCGAAATAAATTCACCGCCCAAGTCCGGTTCAATCTCTGCAGCAACATATTTAAAAACAGTTTCGCCGCTTGCTCCTGGAGCGGTTGTGAATGTCACCTCATCTCGTAAAAGATAAGAATAAATTTGACCTTGCACAGTGTCGTTTGTCGATATAATTCCACTAACTTCTATTGTATCAGTCACTGTGGTGATTTCCATCTCAATTTCTCCCGGTTTTCCGAAATTAACTAAAGAGTCTATATACGCTATTAAATATGTAGGATTAGAATAATCTGGTTGCGGAATTTCATGCCCATCGATGAACAATTTGGGGAGATTGCCGGTATAACCGTAATCGCTTGCTCGAGTTTGATGAATATTTGGATTTGCAATAAAGAATGGATCAATGCTGGTTATAGGCGGATGGAAGTCGATCCAAATAGGTGTTTTATGATCGTCAATGCTTTGATAATACCGCAAAACTGAGTCAACTGTATTTTTAACTTCAACACAGGTTGAACATTGTACATTCGTGAAAGTCTCTATTAACACATTTAGAAAAGGATTTTCTATTTTTTCGGGTTCATCTTTACTGCAACCATAAAGGATAATTATTGATATTGAAAATATGATTATTAATTTGCCCAACTTGTTCATCATTCCCCCCGATAAAATTGTTCAATTTCCATTCATTCCTTTGAAGTTTTATTATAATGTATCGTAATATCGGCACTTTCTACAATAGGTTCATTCGCAAAAATTGTTGTGAATTTTACGGCTCCCATAGGACAGGAGGTGCAAAGGCCACATCTAACACAGTCAGCAGAATTAGGATTTTCATATACATTTATATCAACTGGACATATTCTTTTACAAAAACCGCATTTTGTACATTTTTCATAATCAACTGCAAGTCTTAACAGGCTTACTCGATTGAACAACCCCAATAGTGCACCTATAGGACAAACCGACCGACAAAATATCCTTTTTATAAATATAGCTGAGGTAATAACTATCACAAGAATAATTATTTTCCTCCAGAATAAAGTACCTATCAATTCACGTAATTCAGGGTTTAGTAATACTTGTGTTATTCCAGCAGAAAGAGTTCCCTGAGGACATATTTTACAAAAAGCTGTATTTGATAATAAATAAGGTAATAGAAAAACTGTCATAACTAAGAATAAATATCTACCATAGTGAAGGAATTTGGGAAGAAGTAATTTTGGAGTCCTGACTCTGTAAAGTAAATCCTGCAAAAAACCGAAAGGGCAGATCCATCCGCAAGTAAACCTGCCTATGCTGGCTGCAATGAAAATCATGAAGCCAAGTAAATAGTATGGTATAGCTTTTATAACCATAAAATGTTGAATCGATCCAATGGGACAGCTTGTAAATGCCGAAGGGCAGGCATAGCAGTTTAATATTGGTGGAGCGAAAGCTTTGGCGGAACCAGTGTAAAGGTGAGGTTTTGTCAACCATCCACTAATATATGAATTTGGGATAATAAAACCTAAAATTTGAACAATTGTGCGCAGTCTAAAAGTTGCTCTAAATGACATTCTGGTTCCTCATTGATTTAATTTAGCAAACTATTTTTTTAAAAAAAATAGGTCTTACAATCGAAATAGTAATCGAAGGAATTTTTTGAATATGAATGATATGATGCTTTGACGATTAAAACAGAATTCATAGGTTCCAGAACCCCAACTTTTTACGCTCTCCCCAAAATTATATAAATTACCAAAATATAGGTTATTCCTTTTTTAATAACCAGATAATGGAATTCAAATAATTAACCTATACCTATGCATGATAAACATAAAATTACACCGTTAAGAATAACTTCACGAACATCCTGAGAAAAAATTCCAAATAATGTAATTGCAACACTTCCAACCGTAATAATTGACCAAAGTACGTTTTTCTTAGCCCATGAGAGCTTTTTCTTTTTTTCTAAGGTCATCTGGTGTAATACCTATGGACAGTTTAAAATTGTTTGATGGTTTAAAGACCGGTACAACTCTTTCACCGATAGGTACTGGATTGCCTGTCCGAGGATTCCGAGCCATCCTTGGCTTTCTTATTTTGAGTTTAAAAGTACCGAACCTTCTAATCTCGATGTTGTTACCTTCTGCCATTACCTCCTTAATAACATCTAATAACACATCACAGATTACGTGAACATCGGACTTTGTGAATCCTGTCCTTTCGGCAACAATCTCAACTAGATCAGCCTTCGTCATAAGTCCTCCCTCTAATTTGCGGGTTCTATATTAAATATAAAACCTTGTATCTCTTTATCTGTCAAGAGATTTATAAAAAAACTAAAATATTTCTCGAAATTACTCATCTGGAAATACTAAATCTTCCTCATCATTTATCTCAATTCCATCGAACATTTTAATCTCTTCTAAATATTCCGGAGTTGTTAAACTATCAGGATCTGGGAGCTCTGCATGTCTAATTCTATCACTTATCCGTAAATTCACATTTCGCAGTTTTCCGAAGCCATCATCTTTAGAAAGTTCTTGTTTGTTTAGGGGTTTCAGTCTAAGAGTTAGAAAATCATTGAATAATCTAAGTCTATTAACTAAAAGCTTCACTAATTCTCTAAGGTAAAACATATCTAGACTAAGAACTTGTTCAGAGGGTATATTGAAAATCGGATATAACAGAGGATTCTCATCAACCTCAGATGTAAAGTACTTTGATATTTCTTCTTCAATTGATAAGATCTCATTCTTAACATCTTCTATCTCTGACAGTACATTATCTCTTTTATAACTGGAGTAATGCATCTTCATGAGAAGCTCTTTTCTATTAGATTGAAGCTTCTCTAATTTAGAGGACATATCTAACAAACCCGAAAGGTCACCTTCCGATTTTGGAGCGGGAATGTTTTCAATAAGTCTTTTTTGGAGGAATTGGATGAGTAATCTTTCGATAAAAACTGCTCTATGATAAGTTGAATTTTTGCACTTAACTTTACAACCATAGTAAAATGTTGTATTTCTTGCATTATCTTGTAATACTCTCGGTGCAAAAATATCTATTTTCTTCCCGCAGTATCCGCACCTTGTGAAACTTAGCTTATGAAAAATGGTGTAAACTTTTGTTTGATCTTGAATTCTAATGAGCCTTTTTTTAAACATGGATTGACTATCGATTTCTTTATTAAGGCTTCTTACACCTTTCTTTTCCCTTCCTTTTTTATTTCCTCTATAGTCTTCCCAACTATTTTTTGAATCAAACTTTAGCAATTTGTTACCTTTGCATTAAATGTTGAATACACAAAATATAGTTATATGTATAAATTATTGGATGTCAATAGTTAATGTGATAAAATGAATTGATTAATGCAAAAATGGAAATAATTCTAATATTATAAATTAGTTTTAAATATTGTTAGATAGGTTCACTTGAAAACTCTGTAGTATTAGATTTATTTAGCTCATGAAAATTCGGCTTCGATTATGTTATCAATGCTCCTTTTCGACAACTTTAGCAATATCAGCAAGGGTTTGATCCAATTTTAATGCTATTAATTTTACTCCTTGTGTTGAGCGTCCTATGATAGAAACTTCATCAACAGCAATCCTTATAAGTACACCACTTGAATTAACCAATACAAATCCATCATCCTCATTAACTTCAATTGCACCAATTACATATCCTGTTTT
>CAZLTJ010000071.1:0-3992 GCA_964562425.1 uncultured bacterium | reverse complement strand
TCCTAAACCACCGCGTTTTTGAATGCGAAAATCTTTAGAAAATGTACGTTTGCCATAACCGTTTTCAGAAGCAAAAAGGATAGCACTATCTGGATTGGTGATGCCAACCATGGCAACAATTTCGTCTTCAGGTCGAAGTCTTATTCCTCTGACTCCCCTAGCATTTCGCCCCATTCGTCTAACATCTTTTGCAGAAAAAGTAATTGATTTCCCTAATTTAGTGGCAAGGAAAATGTTCTGGTTTTCATTTACTATTTCGCAGCAAATGAGTTTGTCATTTTCTTGAACTGCAATGGCTCTTATGCCTGTTCTCCGAACATTTGAGAAAGCACATAAAGCTGTTCGTTTTACATATCCTTTTTTCGAGACAAAGAAGATATCTCGATCTTCCTCAAAATCTCTCATCGTAATAACAGATGCTATGGAATCTTTTCGATCGAGTTTTAGGAGATTAATAATTGCTGTTCCTTTAGTGTATCTGCCGACTTCTGCAATTTCATACAATTTAAGCGAATATGCTTTTCCTCGTTTAGTAAAAAAGAGCATCGTATCATGACTACTTCCCACAAAGAGATTCGAAACAAAATCCTCTACTTTTGTTGTCATTGCGGTGATGCCTTTTCCTCCACGACGTTGAGACCTGTATGCAGACATCGGTGTTCGTTTTATGTATCCACCTCGGGACACAGATATAACCATTTCATCGTCAGCTATAATATCTTCAATTCCAATTTCCGCATCATAGTATACAATCTCGGTTCTTCGATCGTCGCTGAATTCATCTCGGATCTTTTTTAGTTCCTCGGCAATTATTCCTAATACTCTCTCTGGTTTATCTAAGATGCCTTTAAGATCGACAATATGTTTCTTCAACTCATTAAGCTCATCGATTATTTTTGTTTGTTCTAATGAAGTTAATCTGGCAAGTCTCATATCGAGTATGGCTTGTGTTTGAATTTCTGTTAGTAATAGCTTTTTCGATAGAGCTTGTTTGGCGATAAGAGTATTTTTACTACTTCGAATTATAGATACGACTAAATCGATGTTCTCGAGTGCGATTTTCAGACCTTCGAGGATGTGGGCTCGTTCTTGGGCTTTTCGAAGTCTAAATTTGGTTCTACGAATAATTATCTGACGTCTATGTTCGATATATGACAGAAGAAACTCTAGTAAGTTAAATAGTTTTGGGCGACCGTTTTTTAATGCCAACATAATTGCACCGAACGTTGTCTGAAGTCTTGTATGTTTGTAAAGTTTATTAATAAGAATATCCGAGTTTTCACCTCTTTTCAGATCGATTGAAATTCGCATACCTACTCGATCAGATTCATCCCTGATATCTGCAATTTCATTAACCTTGCCAATCTGAGCCAAATGTGCAATATGTTCAATTAGTCTAGCTTTATTAACCTGATATGGCAACTCTGTAACGATTATTTTATCTCGAACACCTTTTTGACCAGGTTCGAAGTGAATTTTCGATCGCATCGTTATAATTCCGCGACCTGTGAGGTACATGGATTTTATTCCTTCGGTACCTATTATTAAGCCAGCAGTAGGGAAATCCGGTCCATGAATTATTTTCATAAGGTCTTTAATCTCTGTATTGGGATTTTTTATTAAGTAAAGAATTCCATCTATGATTTCCCTAAGATTATGGGGTGGAACGTTTGTAGTCATACCCACTGCTATGCCGGTTGCACCATTAATAATAAGATTTGGAAGTTTTGAAGGTAAATATAGTGGTTCTTCAAGAGTGTTGTCATAGTTAGGTTGAAAGTTGACCGTCTCTTCATCTATATCAGCTAATAATTCGTTTGAAATCTTTGCCATTCTGGCTTCAGTATAACGCATAGCAGCTGCAGAATCACCGTCAACAGAACCAAAGTTTCCTTGTCCGTCTATTAATGGATAACGCATAGAAAAAAGCTGTGCCATCCTGACCAATGCGTCATATATAGCCTGATTCCCATGCGGGTGATACTTACCCATTACTTCGCCTACAATTCGAGCAGATTTTTTGTACGGTTTATTGTAAAAATTTCCAGTTTCTTTCATGGCTACAAGAATTCTTCGATGTACAGGTTTTAATCCATCTCGGATGTCGGGAAGTGCACGACCAACAATCGTGCTCATGGCGTAATCGAGGTAAGAGCTTTTCATCTCCTCTTCGATATCGATGGGTACTATTTCCTCATTTATTTTGTTGGATTTATTCATATAATTCCATAAGTTAAATAAATATAACTGTTTGCACAAGTAATTTTGATAATTAAACTTATTTGAATTTTGAGCATTGCTGTTTGTTTGGATTAAGTCAATTATACCATTTTGGAGGAGAAAAGTGAAAATAATTCAAATAATGATGATCGCTCTTTTAATCATGGGATTCAATTCTTATTCTCTTGCCCAATATCCTGTTCGAGAGGGAATAGCGGTAGGTTATCTATCTACTCCGAATTCTTTTTTATATCGTATGCATTTCAAAGAGAATAATTTCTTCGATTTTTGGGTAGATATTCCCGAGGTTGTAATTGGAAAGAAGGATGGCGTTGTTCTTGGTGTTGGAGCCGGTTATGCGATGAATATGGCTAGGCAAGAGCATTTCTGTTTTATGTTGCGACCGCAAATTTCATTTAGGTATATTAATTTAGATTATAGTTATAGTGAATTTGGATTAGGTGTTGCAGGTGCTGTTGTTGCGCATATGGATAGTCTTGGTGTGCCCGATGTTGATGTTTTAGCTGGAATCTCGCTTGGGATGCTGTTATCTACCGGTAATAAAAATACAACTTTCTATATGCCTTTGACACATCGATCACCCTTCGGGCTGTTTATTGGAGTTTTAAAATATTTTTAGTAATTCAAGATATTCTCATAGGTATTGAAGTGTAATTCCTTGAGATGTTTCTGGCATGGTTTTGGCATATAATGTTATTTTTTAAATAAATTTCATAACTTTTGTCTAACATCGTTTGTCTTGTCCGACTTCATTTTAAACATGTTTATACTGTGCATAATTATTTTGCATTCTAAAATATTCTTAAAAATAGTATGATATTCATGAATTATCGAATAACAGTTTCGATAAATCTATGGAATCGATTGCTCTTGACATAATTTGGTGGGGATATAAGATTGAAGTAATTCTCATTAGAATACGGAGAAAATTATGATAACGAATCATAACGAACGAGAATTTCAAATAGAGCTTATAAATTATATAAAGGAAATTGTTAAAACTGGAAAACATGTGGTTACGGATGTCTCAGGTGAAACATCTGTAAAAGTTGGCGAATCAACCAAATTTCCAGACATAGTTTTATGGGAAAATAGAAGTGCAGAAAAGGTAATTGCAACTGCAGAATTGAAGAATACAAAATGTACTGTTGATAATGAAGAATTGTTAAACAATGGAAGTGAAAAGGCTAGAGAATTAGGAGCGAAATATTTAGTTACTTGGAATGTGAAGCAAACTGCTATATGGGATATTAACAGAACACCACTATACCAGATAATAAGATATCCGTCATTGTTTACAATTCGAACGATAGAAGATATTCAAATTCCGCAAGCAAAATCTGAGATATTTAATCGCTCTAAAGAACTAATTCAAGATCTTGACGATTTAGTTAGACTTGGGATAATAGGTGTAAGAGAAATAGATCCATTGGTTTTTTCTGCTTCCCTTTCATATGCAGTCGAAATACTAACCCCGCAAATGTTAAAGTCGTTGAAGATTAAATATTCTACCGATAAGATATTCCAAAAGGCTTTCAAACGCTGGGCAAGGAAGCAAGGAATTAATAGGTACGATTCAGAAGAGTTCTTTAGGAATGCAGCAAAACAGATTATCTATAGAATACTTGGTAAGATACTGTTTTATTTTGCTTTTAAGAGACAAGCCGGTGAATTACCCGATCTGATTTTAGAAGAGCAAGACCTCAAGAACGCTCAAAGCATATTACAAAGGGCATTTGATAAAATAAGAC
>CAZLTJ010000070.1:0-10827 GCA_964562425.1 uncultured bacterium | reverse complement strand
TGAATGGATAAGAGATCACTGTGAACCAGAAGCTGTAGTTTTATCAAGAAAACCACGACTAACATGGTATTTCTCGCATCATAAGTCTGTGTCATATCCTTACGCTGGTCCAGATGAAATATGGGAATTTATTTATGACAACAATATAAGATATATGGTTGTCGATAGATTTGCTAAAAGCACTATTTATTATCTCATTCCAACTATCTCAAAACATGTAAATTATCTGGATGTTCTTTACAAAAGCAACATGGAACCCCCAACTTATGTTGTTAGAATTCGTACTCAACCAAAAAAGATCGTTATTACAGACACACTTCAAATAAATGCAAAAGGAAAAAATGAGAAAAGTGCTGAATAAATATTCTTTAATTATAATCTCACTTATTATCATAATATTCTTTGTACAATCTGATTGTTCAATGTGGAGCAAGGTGAAGGATTTAACACACTTAACAGCAAAAAAGATATTGAATTATGGTCTTTCGATGCATGAAGCTATGTGGTATAAAAAAATAGTCGATGGTTCTGTTCAATGCGAACTTTGTCCATTTAAATGTATTATTGAACCGGGTAAACGAGGCATCTGCGGAGTTAGAGCAAATATTTCAGGTAAATTACGAGCACTAACGTATGGAAAACCGGTTGCAATACATATCGATCCGATTGAAAAAAAACCACTTTTTCACTTTCAACCAACAAGCAATTCATATTCAATTGCCACTGTTGGGTGCAATCTTTCATGTAATTTCTGCCAGAACTGGACAATTTCTCAAACTGCACCAGAAGATACGAAACCCTATTCTTTAACTCCCCGTGAAATCGTTAATCAGGCTATCATGAAAGGATGTTCCTCAATTTCCTATACTTATTCTGAACCCACAATATTTTTCGAATACATGTATGATATTTCAGTCTTAGCTCATAAAGTTGGCTTAAAAAATGTCTGGGTTACGTGCGGATATATTAACGAAAAACCGTTAAGGCAATTAGCAAAAGTTTTAGACGCTGCAAATGTCGATCTAAAAGGCCCTGAAGATTTCTATCGAGAATTTACAAAATCATCGAGGAATCCTGTATTACGAACACTAAAAATCCTTCAAGAAGAAGGAGTTTGGATTGAAATTACTAATCTTATAATTCCAAATGCCAATGATGATCCGGAAGATATAAGAGAGATGTGCGTTTGGATTGCAGAATCATTAGGGGTAGATGTACCGCTTCATTTCTCGAGATTTCAACCAAATTTCAAACTTACCGACCGACCACCAACTCCAGGAAAAACACTAAAGATGGCTAGAGAAATTGCTTTAGATGTGGGTTTATTATATGTCTATATAGGCAATGTACCTGGAACCGATAGTGAAGATACATATTGCCCCATAACTGGGGAGAAAGTAATTGATAGAATGGGGTTCTGGGTTACCGATTATAAGCTTGATTCAAATGGCAGGACTCCAGCAGGAGCTATTATTCCAGGTGTTTGGAAACGTTAAACCTTGCTACAATAAAGTTAACCTCCCCTAAATCCTTTTGCTATTCTCTTTCATCAAGTTTCCATAGCTTTAATCCTGTATATTCGTCATTCGAACGAAGAATTGAATCTTTGTGCCAAGTTGAAACTATAATCTCGCCAGTTATAGAAATTTCGCCATCGAACAAATGCCCACCGATAACTTGAAAATCAGGATTTCCTAAAACAACGTGAATGTGAATAATAGGTTTGTCTTCTGTATACACAATATTGCCGTTCAGTGCAAGCAACTCAAAGCCACCTTCAAATCTTTTTCGTAAATATTTGTTACATCCTAAATCAAAATAGCCTAATTCAGCCCATAATAATGCACCAATACCGTTAATAGAACCGCAAATCTTATTATCGATCGCAAACTGTTTCAATGCATTAATGAGATTATCCCCTTTTGAAAGAACGATAGCCCATTTATTTCCTTCAATATGTTTATAATACATATTTACTCCTTTTATTTAAAAGGGGAGTCGGAAACCTCCCCTTTGTTATATAGAAATAAATTTAGTTAATATGGAATATCTTCTATAAGTGCATTATATGACTAACTTTCCTCCTCTTCTTCAACTTTTCTCTCGAACCCTCCAGTAAGGAAATAGAAAAGCTCAACATAATTATCTGTTACACTACCATCGGAGTTATCCATGTAAAATGAAAGAAAAGCAGAATATGCTGACCGGAATCCGTATGAAGCCCACCTTGTGACAATTGTCCGATAAATAAGGTTCGGTAACGTAGCAAGGGTATCAACACCTTCATAATATCCTGCTCTAAAAACCCTCTCAGAGTATGGAATTCCGTAACTGGATGGATATGTAGCAACTGCTTTAATATTTCTAATATAATAATAATCGTTTTCGGCATTATATTCTGCTTTTGACGTATCAACATGCATATCTGTAAAGTCTGAATTAGTGGCCTGAGCCCAATTCAACAAACCAGTACCTTCTTCTTCGTTTATCAATCCGAAAAGAAACAATAATTTAAACTCATCAAATAAACTACCTGCATGCCTTAAAATTCCATTGCCCTCAAATATCACTCTTCCACCAACGAGTGCATATTTATATACTTCTTCAATCGATTCCTTAGTTAATCCTAAATCTAAAGGTCCTTTTTTATGTATAATGTATATTATGCCATAATCTTTTAAATCATATTTGCTAATAGGAAGCGTAACCGCAGAAAAACTCTTTATTAATAACGTATCGTATTCAAGATTTATGCCAGGTTCATTTTTAACTACATTCAAAATATTTTCGTAAAATCCAGGGATTCTATCATCCCATCCACCTGGCAATGTGGATCCAACATAAATAAGAAGCATTTTATAATGATAATCTCTATTATACATATCATCGTAAACAGTAGTTTCTGAGGGATCGAAAGCAGGTTTTACACAATAAAATTCAAGTGTATCAGCTGCACCCGTATAAAATGCATCATCTCGAACTTGAATTATAAATCTCCAATGTCCTGTTGGAATATTCATTAGAATAGTTTTTTCAGATCTAACCCAGCCATCAGTCGAATCGAAACCCGCAAAAATAGAACCTAAAGTACTATCATCTGCAAGCGATGTTCTCGCAATAACGGTGGAATCGTCGAAGTTTTCAACCCACCAGTTATACTCTAATATAACGGAATTATCAGGATCATGTGCTCTCCAAGTTAATTCAACACCTTGCCATTCATAAGTAATATCATACAACATCCATATTGTATCTTTTTCTGTAAATGCAAGTGAATCCCACATTATTACGCAACTATCGGGTGGTTGGTTTGTTCTATAGTATATTCTACACTCCGGCACAGAATATAAGTTTGTATCTGCATCAGATGTATCGATAGACCTAACACAGAAGAGATGTTCAGTTATATCCTCACCCTTTTCAAGAGAAAGGTATATTGTATCACCTTCCCTATATGTTGACATCCATCTTATAAATCTACCAGCTAACAATTCAACCGAGTCAGGAATTTCAACCTCATCTTTATAATACTTCTCGTAAAGGTCAATATTACTACACTTTGACTTTGGGATATCAATATATTCATATCTAATAATTCGTCCGTCTTTATCGAAGCCTTTCCATGCTAAAATGGGAGCATTACCCATAATAGAACTGTCAGGTGGAACATTATAGAGTATAATTGAAGGTGGTTGTGGTTCATGCCTAACTCCTTCATATCCACATCCAAATAGCAATATCAACATCAAAAAAGCAATACAAATGCTAAATTTGACAGATAATTTCATTATTTCTCTCCTTATTAATATCCCTTTAGAACATAAAATAGACGCTTACTCTATGCACATTATCGAGGTTTAACATATATGTAAATGAGTAATCCGCTCTTGCAACCAAACCACCAAAAGCAAATTTAACCCCACCACCAAAAGCATACCGTTCGGAATCGTGATTTTTGTATCCTACTCTGAGAAATCCCTTCTCCATGAAAGCATATTCTGCACCCGTTTGAAACTTCTCCAGATTATCGTTTGGATGACTCCCCTGTAAATTAAGAGTCAATCTATGATTATCGTTTTTAATAATTTCGCCTGCTGCACCGAAATGGAAATTCATAGGAAGTGGATAGCTCTGATTCAATAAAGTTAAATCAGGTCCAAAATTGGAGAGCATCATGCCAAGTCGAATATCCTTGAAAGCAGTTCTATAAATAGTGCCAATATCCATAGCCCAACCATGAGCATCGATATCAGCATAATATTCCCCAACATATTTAAAATTCAAACCCACAAAAAATCTGTCGGTAAGAGGTTTTGCATAAGTTACAGCAACTGCCAAATCACCAGCGGAGTAAGTTCTACCAGTGCCCTCTGGAAAATAAGGTGTAGTTTCTAATTCGTTAAAACCAAACGTTAATGCAGATATACCAATAACTCCACCCATAGAAGGTATCGAGAAAGCAGCATACTCAATATTAATATCAGCAACCCACGAAATATGTGAGAATGCAAATTGCTTTGAATATTGATTAGCTAGTCCTGCAGGATTATAATAAATAGTGAATATGTCATCCGCTACTCCGATAAAAGAACCACCCATTCCCTCAGCTCTGGGTGATGGTGTAATTTCGAGAAATTGTCCAATAGAAGTTCCCACCTTCTGTTGTCCGAATAGTAAAATGGGTACCAATATAACAAGGAAAGCTAACTTTTGGATTATATTCATCGTACCTCCTTTAACACTATTTTAACAATACAATAAAATAGTATTACTTTATTATTACAAATCTTCCTGTTTGTAATTCGCCGGTATCTTTATCTTCAACACTGAAAATGTAAATACCGCTTGCGATCGACTGGTCATTTTTATTAATCAGGTTCCAATCATGAGACCCTATTGTTATATCCTTATTAGATTCATCGTGATTAAGTTTCTTCACAAGGTCACCATCAAGAGTAAATATTCTTATTATACAGTTGCTGGGTAAATTAAAGAATCTAATCTTCCTAGAATATTCGCTCCAAACACCTATAGCAGAATATTCCCAGAATTCTTTATAATCCCTATCAACTCTATATGGATTAGGAACAACTCTGACTTTCTTATCAGTAATATCAGCTCCTCTGGGTGCAATGGCTCTTGCAGCATTGGTTTTATTGGATTCAAGGGAACCTAAACCTTCTGAGGGTAAACCGTAATCGTATGCTGTTACTACGATCCATTTTTCATCGCCGGGTAAAACATTTTTTATTATATAATAGTACCACGTTTCAGCATCTATAACTGTATCTGGTGGCATTCCAACATTGTAATCATATGGCTCAGGAATTAAATTGACGGTTTCACCGGTGGGCTCTCCATCAGGAGTCAAAATATCGAGTGTGTATTCATCTGGACTATCAACAAGTGTATCAGAATATAATCCTTGGTATACCCAATAAGTATCTCCTTCGGCACTAACAGAGTCGATAAACCTAACCATTTTGGTATAAACTAAAAAGTCTACTCTATCGAATTGCACTAATGGTACGTAGAAGCTTGCAATGTTTTCCTCTGCGACATAAATTCTATATCCTTCGAAATCTTTTATTTCAGTTATCGGATCAGCGGCATCCTCTATACCTTCACCTTTCCATAGAATCAACATTTCATAATTGGAAGTTATTACTTTGAATTTTGGCGGTGGAGGTGGTGTCGGACCTTTATACCCATGGTCATAGATTTCTTTCGACCAATAAGCAGTAAAGGCAAGATTATCGAAATTAAATCTTGGCCATTTCTCATCATCCGTCGTCAATTCTGGATTATTATGAAAGTTCTCCCCAACAAGAAATGCTATAACTACATTAACAGTTTCATCCGGTTCAATATTTATTGGACCAAAGGAAAGCAAAAATCTTGTATCATATCCGTCCTTTAAAGTAGGCCAAACTTGATCACTAACAGGACATGGAGCCCAAATTGGGTCATCCTTTTTGTCTTTAATATCGGTTTGATTAAAGTCAAATTCTTTATTCGACATAATTTTATATTTATTAATATCTCCTTCTGGTGTACCAATAAATCCTAACCACGTACTACACGGACCCCAATCGTAAGTTTCATTTGAATTAGATATCCACCAATTGTATGAATACTCGAGAGAATCGAGCCCAAAATCACCTGGAGCCTTAAGGACACGGACAGCCATCGCTCCAGTAGGGCTTCTGTTCGTGAATTTTCCATCCTCAGGATCTCCATCATTGTCAGCAATCCATGCTAATTTAATTGGTATATCTTCGTTGGTAACCTTTTTATGATAATTCTCAACAAATCCCGTAACATCATCCTGAGCATATTGTGGAGTTGTAACATGACCACAATCACCATCAACATAAATTCCTATAAACATATCCTCGATAGTTCTTCTATCTTCTCGAATATTAATAAATAAATAATCAATAAAAACGAAATTTCTGGTATAATCGTAACTCCATGAATAACTCTCCTGATGAATCTTAATCCCTAAAGGTCTATGCCTAAATGATGCTGGAACAACATTAGGATTTGTAATGGTATCGGTTAACTCAGCAATGTAATCCTGTTCTGAAACTGCTGTACTGTCATCAAAACTGCTTCTCAAAATCATCGAGTCCGATTCCATATATCCCGGAAACAGTTCATTATGTTCTCTCTCCCAACCATCCTCACCAACAGAAACGAGAGTGTCTCCCGCAATAACAGCTCCAAGCCATAATGCACCTTGAAAAAGGTACTCTACACCAGAACCCCCCGGGTATTCTGCAGATGATCTACAACGACCCGTTTCCCAGTTAATAGCACAATCCGGGTCCTCGTCACCACGTTTCGAGCCGAAGAAACCGTAATTTGATACAGTAAAATACAACTGTCCAACACTGTGAGTCTTATAATCGACCATAGGCTTATTCAAACGCATAGTTCGATAAAAAGCCTGATCAGATCTTTGCCAATTCCCGAGATTAGTTGCAAAACTCATTGTTAAGAGAATCAGGATAATAGCAATTAAGTATATTCTTTTCATATCTTCTCCCCTATTAATTATTTAATTTTTTATTATTTACCACGATATGTCTAATCCAAATCTGATATCTGTAGGAGCAGACCAATTCAGAGGATCCTTGTTGTAATCAGTTCCGTGTAAAACATAGGTTTCATCGATACCATCACCATCTTCATCTTTCCATTCAACCCAACTATAATCGGGTTTACCAGTATCACTATATACTCGAATAACATTCCTTTTATTTGTCAAATTATCAACCTGAAAGAAGAAGGAAGCATCGTAATTTCCAATTCTAAAACTCTTATTGAATTTCATGTCGAGATTAAATTGAGCAGGCATCCTCAAAGCTCCGGTTCTCTCCCAAGCTTGCTCACCCGGCTTTATTTTGTATCTATAGTCCGGATTAAGAGAACTGGGGGTATAAGGCAAACCACTGCTCCAATTAAGAATAAAGCTAAGTGTCCAATGGTCAGGAAGTTTAAAACCTATTAAACTTGGATGCTCATCTTTTCTGGCATTAAAAGTTAGGGTCGATTTCAAATAGTGGCGTTGGTCCCAATTAAGAGGAAGATCTCTTAACGGAATTGCAGTCTGGTCAAATAAAGCATCGTATCCGCTTCGGTCAGATGAACTTTTTCCGAATGCAAATGAATATGCATAATTGGTGTTAAGCGACCAATAATCTGATAATCCTTTTTCAAGAGTAAATTCAAGACCCCTCGATCGAGCATAATCAGAATTAACATAGACAGATTGTTGTATAGGTCCAATTCTCAATTGAGATGTATTAACAAGATCATAGATATCCTTATAATAACCAGCAACTTCTACAGTCCAAACTTTAGTAAATGCATATGCAACACCAAGCTCATAGGTAACAGTTTTTTCATATGAAAGATTAGAATTGCCTAATATTCTTCCTGCAGATGATCCCTGATTTGCTGTTTGATATAATTTGTCCAAACCGGGCAATTGGTAAAAATGCCCATAGCTGAAGAATAACTTCGATCTTTCAGTTATTGGATAACTCATGCCAAGTCGAGGAGAAACCCGGAAAGCAGATTTTGCAACTTTTTTATCCTCTTCATCCCACCATTGGCTTAATTCACTTTCTAATTCTCGCTGCATAGAATCGACCAGAATTTCCTTCGCCTGAATGAACAAATCGAATCTAATACCTATATTAGCGATCAGTCCACCATATTCCATTTTATCCTGAAGATAATATGCAAGTGACATAGGTGATCTAGTATAGAAGAACCTAAATACACCATGGTTAGGCCATGGCATGTTATCGGGAATACCGTCGTAAAATGCCTCAGGATATTGTATCTCATTCATGTCTATTTTCATTAATTGAATTTCAAGTCCACTTTTAACCTGATTATTCCTATCTATCTGAGATGTAACATCGCCTTTAATCATAAAAACCTCAGATTTTCTTTTTTGCCAAACAGCCCATTGCGAAAAACCGCGATACTGGAATCCAGAATAAGGATCATATTTTCTATTACCGTTTCTATCGATATACAATTCGCTTGGGTAAATAGCTGATGGAAATTCCTCCCTATCACTCCAATCGTCACAAACGAAATTAGGTGGGTCCCAATACCCGTTACCGTTAAGGTCTAAGAAAGGTTCACCATATTCACCAACATCGTATTTCCCGTTACCGTTAGCATCAACATAATTGCACCAACCATCTCGGGTAGTCAACACACCATCCATGTTAATATCGATATACTCACCTGGTTCTGGGATATCATCACCATCATCAACCCATGTATATTCTTCAATTAAAGTAGTACCGGGTGTGTCGAAATACGACCCGAAAACGAACTCACCGTAATCCTTTTTACCATTCCCATCTATATCAATCCATAATGTTTCCATAACAAAGGGAAAAGGTCCAATTCCTTTTAACAAATTCTCATAACTTATGCCATAAGGAAAAGCATCGAGAAACGGCTCACCGTCCATGAATCTTTCACCCATATAGAATACACCTGATATTGGAGATCTAAAATTTGTCATTCTCGGTTCAAAAACACCATCTCGGTTCCAATCCCACCAAGGTTCCTCGCCTGGCTGAGGAGGAATTGAATCAACAGCAATCGTATCAATTCTTAAAACATTCTCTCTCGTTGCAGGATCTAGCCAAATCGTATCAACTCTTAGGACTAATGGTTGCCACGATTCTCCATAGTCGTACATGCCGTTTCCGTTGAAATCCCACCAGGGCACTCTTATCTGTGGTTTTCCATCGTTATTAATATCATACCAGTCATCCATATTGCGATATATACTCGAGTCTGCATAGAAATCACCCGGACAGAGATCATTAGGTTTTTGAGTTGTACTAGAGGTTAAATATCCAATCCTTGCTTCATAGAAAGTTCTGGGAGAAACATTGTGCGTTAACGTTAGGTTTATTTGGTGAGAATTATTTCTAATTACATACATAGAATTTGGCGTGTAATATAAGCCCCACTCGAAATAACGGTATTTTTGCCAGTTTCCGGTATATGCTAATATAAGTTTCATTGCTGGTGAGATTTTTTGCTTTAGCTTGATCGTAGTTTCATAGGTATTTACTCTTCTCTCCGGAAAAAAACCATACCAGCCATACTTAACTTTATATGGACTATTGATTTCATCAAGAGTAGCAATTGGAGGACCACTTAAATCAAACGCTCTATTCAAAGGTAAACGACCATCATAATTTTCACCAGTTACGGAGATGAAATATGAAATTCTCTTGTCTCTGGGGAGTTTGAATCCTAACAAAGGGAAAAAATATGTTGAAATCGGCTCAGGACCGGATAGTGACATATCAAGTTTATCGGAAAAAGAAGAGTGTTTATTCAGAGCATCAATCCTAAAATTTGAGGTAGAATATCCAAAAGAACCCGACATTTTATTCGGGTCACCTTCTTTTGTAACAATGGAAACCACAGCAGAAAGAGCTCCGCCGTGCTCTGCATTGAAAGCACCAGTCAATGTTCTGATTTCCTGAACTGCACTGGTTGAAACTCTAATAGCTCTATTTCCATAAGTAGGATCCTGTACAGGCATTCCATCGACTTTATAGGAAACTTCTCTTGCTCTACCACCTCTAAAATGAAGTTGTCCATCTTGACTTATTACGCCTACTTGATGAGAAATAATTTCTGTAACGCTTGTAACAGGCATTGTCTCGATCTGGTCAGCGTCAGTATGAGTTTCAGAGGTCGTAACATCCATCTGTATCGGTTCACGTTCTGCAGTTACAATGATTTCTTCGGCTCTTAGGGCTTTTGAAACCAATTTAAAATTAATAGTTGTTGTTCTATCAGATCTAACAATAACATTTTTTACTGTCGTAGGTGAATATCCCATAGCTGAGGCTCGAAGGTCGAAGATTCCCGGTCTAATGTTTAGAATAAAATAAAATCCATCAAGATCTGTAGCAGCTCCGGTAATGCTTTGTCCAGTTGCTGGATTTATAACCTCAACATCCGCAGAGATAATAGGTTCTCCTGTTTCACTATCGATAACTTCACCAGAGATTTTTCCTGTTACACCAGCCCAGGAATAACTTACAAATAAAATAATTAAAATTAATGAAAGTTTAAATAAGCGGTAAGACATAAAACCCCCCTTATATATATTTAATAATTACTTTCAAATATTAATATAATAAAAAAAATACTTAATACAACAGTCAAGCCCTTTCGATAAATCTTTAATTGTTTGTCTATAAATTATTTGCAATTTAATTCAAATCGATATTTTTCCAACTTAAAATGTAAGTATAATTGTAA
>CAZLTJ010000069.1:7976-10952 GCA_964562425.1 uncultured bacterium | reverse complement strand
TTTCAATCCGCATAAACCGGATGTAGATTATATAAAGCTGAAATGCCCAAAATGCGGTGGACAGATGACTCGCACCCCTGAGGTTATTGATTGTTGGTTCGATAGCGGTTCTATGCCATTCGCTCAATATGGGTATCCATTCGGTATAAGCGAAGAGGAATTTAAGACGAAATTTCCTGCAGATTTTATCGCCGAGGGTGTCGACCAGACGCGAGGGTGGTTCTATACACTGTTAGCTATATCGACTTTTCTGAAAGGTGTATCGTCGTATAAGACATGCGTTTCCATCGAGTTAATTCTGGATAAGAACGGTCGGAAGATGAGCAAGTCGAAAGATAATGTAGCTGATCCATTTAAGGTTATCGAGCAGTTTGGTGCTGATCCGCTTAGGTGGTATTTTCTTACAACCAGTCAGCCATGGCTGCCCACGCGATTCGATGAGGACGGCGTTAACGAGACTTTGCGGAAGTTCTTCGATACATTAAGAAATACATATAATTTCTTTGTGCTCTATGCAGATATTGACGGCTTCATTCCCGATGGCAAAGTGCCAAATATGTTGGACAATGTTATGGACCGATGGCTTGTTTCACGGCTCAACACGCTTATAGCACAATATAGAGAGTGGATGGACGACTATCAGATAACGAGAGCCGCTCGTGGGATACAGAATTTCGTAATCGATGAGCTATCCAATTGGTATGTTAGGCGTAACAGGCGAAGATACTGGGGTTCAGGTTTATACGACGATAAGTTGATAGCATATAAGGTGCTCTGGCAGGCATTGATAACTGTGTGCGAGCTTATGGCACCTATTGCTCCAATAACTCCCGAATTGCTCTGGAGGGAACTGACAAAATCAGGCAGAGAGAAATGGGGTGATTCAGTACATTTCAGACAAATTGCCAAGCCTAATTTCAATCTCATTGACGAGCAACTCGAGAAGCAGATGGACTACGTAATAAAATTAGTCGAGCTTGGCAGATTGGCGAGGAATATAGCAAAGCTGAATATTCGGCAACCATTATCACAGCTTATTGGAATTGTTCCAGATGGAACGGAATTGCCACAAGCATTGGTGGATGTTGTAAAGGAAGAACTGAATATAAAATCCATTCTGTTCTCACAGGATGAGAAAACGATATACAAATACAGCGCACAACCGAATTTCAAAACTCTTGGAAAGCGATTTAAATCTGAAATGAATCATGTTAGAGACTTAATTGAATCCATGACCTCTGATGAAGTATGCTGCGGTATGGAAAATGGTGATTGGTCGATTATGTTAGATAATCATCCGGAGTTCCTGACAGAGGAGAACTTAGTTATAAAAGTTACACCAAAGCCTGAATTTACAGTTGCCTCAAGCAAAGATGTAACTGTAGCAATTAACACCAAAATAACACCAGAACTTCGAGCTGAAGGTTTGGCTCGTGAGACTGTAAATCGCATCCAGAACACCCGCAAGGAAGCAGGACTCGAAGTTACCGATCGAATAGAATTGGCACTTGTAACGATGGATGAAGAACTTAGAAATTCAATCGAGATGCATAAAAAAGAAATCGCCAACGAAACGCTTGCATCGAAACTTCACCTCGAACCGCTGGAAAATCCATTATACAGGAGAGAATGGATATTGGGGCGGGTAAAACTTCAGATCATGCTTAATAAAATCGACAGTTAGGATTCGCTTCATAATTCAGTACAAACAGTATCATCCAGTCATTTTGTCAGACCATTTCACCCCCTCACCCGATTCCGATTATATCGGAATCACCCTCTCCCTAAGGAGAGGGTAATGAAAAAAATCGCTTCATACTCCCCTTTCTTCTTGGGAGAAAGGGGCTGGGGGATAGAGGGGATTATTCGTATTATAAAAATTGTTAAAAAATTTGCGTTTTTAATAACTTCACAAGAATGCAAAAAAAACTTGACTACATTCAAGAAAAGTTTAGTATGGTGTTTTGAATAAGAAGCTTAGAGCATAGGAGGAAATGGGAGAACATGTCGAGAAGAAGGAGAGCGCCAAAAAGAAAAATAAAACCGGATTATCTTTTCGGAAGTACTTTAGTTACTCGCTTCATTCATAACTTAATGAGGGATGGGAAACTTTCAACGGCTCAGCGTGTTTTTTATGAAGCTCTTGAAATAATCGAAGAAAAAACCAGCAAACGGGGAATCGATGTTTTTGAACGAGCTATTCAGAATGTACAACCTCCTCTTGAGGTTAGGTCTCGAAGGGTTGGTGGTGCAACCTATCAGGTTCCTGTTGAGGTTAGATCCGACCGCCAGATTTCTCTGGCTGTTCGATGGATATTATTGTATTCTAAGAATCGACACGACCATGGAATGAAAAAAAAGCTTGCAGCGGAACTTATTGATGCAGCCAATAACCAGGGCGGAGCAATGAAAAAGAAAGAGGATACGCTTAAAATGGCTGAGGCAAATCGAGCTTTCGCTCATTATAGATGGTAGCAAACACCTTAGTTTACTAGGTTTGTTTTCCGTTTTGGGTCTTTGTTAGGTTAGATCGATGTTTCGATTTTGGTAATTGGGTTATTTAATTACATATTTTACTAATGGCGCTTTTTGAAATAATTTCGAAGCGCTATTATTTTATATAGTTTTTGGTAGGTTAATATGAAGATTGACAATTGTAAATTTGATTTATCACGAATCCGCAATATTGGTATCGCAGCACATATCGATGCTGGGAAAACGACAACCACAGAAGGTTTCCTATACTACGCAGGGAAAATACATAGAATAGGCAAAGTTGACGATGGAACTGCTCAAATGGACTGGATGGATCAGGAGAAGGAAAGGGGAATAACGATAACTGCAGCAGCTACTACTCTTTACTGGAAAGATTATACTTTCAATTTAATCGATACTCCCGGTCATGTAGATTTTACTGTGGAGGTGGAAAGATCGCTTAGAGTTCTCGATGGTGCTGTTATTGTACTTTGCAGTGTG
>CAZLTJ010000069.1:0-7966 GCA_964562425.1 uncultured bacterium | reverse complement strand
CTATTTGGCGACAGGTCGACAATTATAAAGTTCCAAGGGTGGTTTTCGTTAATAAAATGGATCGCACAGGTGCGGATTTTAAACATGCTGTTTTAATGCTGCAGGAGAAATTTAACGCTAAATGCGCTCCAATAAACATTCCATGGGGTGAAGAAGATAAATTTTGTGGAGTTATTGACCTTTTGAATATGAGAGCATTGCGTTGGTCTGATGAAGATCAAGGATCGGAGTTCGAGGTACTTCCAATCCCAGATGAACTCAGCGATGAAGCAATAGATGCCCGTGAGAATCTGCTCGAGATGCTTGCAGAATATGACGATGAGCTTCTTAAACTGTTTCTCGATAATTTAGAGATTCCAGTAGAGTCAATCAAACGTGCTATTAGAAAAGGCACGATAGAACACAGTTTCGTTCCTGTTCTTGTTGGTTCTGCACTCAAACACAAAGGTATTCAGCCGCTATTAGATGCAGTTGTGGATTTTCTGCCTTCACCTGAAGAACTTCCGCCGGTTGTTGGAATTCACCCCAAAACTGGAATGCAAATTTCTCGAATTCCCGATCCCAAAAAACCTATGTCTGCTCTGGCATTTAAGGTAGCTGCTGATAAATATGTTGATAAACTAACTTATCTTAGAATATACTCGGGAACGATAAAAGTCGGTGGACAATACTTAAATCCACGAACCAGAAGGAAAGAACGAATACAAAAAATTTTCAGAATGCACTCAAACAAACGGGACGAAATACCCTCAACTTTCGGTGGTGACGTAGTTGCAGTAGCAGGACTTAGGACTGTTAGTACCGGTGATACATTGTGCGATCCCAACAAACCTATCGTTTTCGAGGAAATGATGTTTCCTGTGCCTGTTATTTTCGTCGCTATTGAACCGAAGACAAAAGCTGAGGAAGAAAAGATGTTTCGAAGCCTTATGCAGTTTTCAATAGAAGATCCAACATTCCATTACAAAGAGGATCCCGAAACCGGTCAAATTATCATTTCTGGGATGGGTGAACTTCATCTCGATATAATTTTAGACCGTATGCGCAGAGAATACGACGTTGAAGTTAACGCAGGAAAGCCGCAGGTTGCATACAGAGAAACGATAACAAAAACCTCGAAAGCTCACGCCATTCTCGACCGCTGTGTGGGTGAGAAGAAATTGTATGCCGAGGTAACCCTAAAGGTTGAACCAGGGCAGGTAGCTACAGGCGTCATTGTTAATGACCGTTTATCGAGTGATTGTAATTTGCCACAACCGTATCGAGATGCCATCGTTGCTGAATGTAAGAGTTCAATGGAAAATGGCGCTATCGCAGGCTATCCATTGCTGGATCTTATTGTAAATATTTTAGATGTCACATTCGACGAGTATCATTTGTCTGAGGTTGCATTTAGCATGGCAACCTCTCAAGCTTTCATTCAAGCGGTTAGGACAGCAGATCCTGTTATACTCGAGCCTGTTATGAAAATCGATGTTATCGTTCCGGAAAATAACTTAGGCGACGTGATTGGAGATCTAGGATCCAGAACCGCGGAAATCCAGGGTATAGATCATCGCAGTGACGGTGAGGTTATAATTGCAATTGTACCTCTCGACCATATGTTCGGCTACACCACAATTCTACGCTCATTAACTCGAGGACTAGGCTTTTTCGTTATGCAATTCTCGCATTACAGAAGACTTCCAAAAGCGAAAGAGGAAAGATTACTTCTCAGAATAAAAGGATTTTAGGCTATATTTATTTGAGATTTACAAACTCGGAAATACTTTAAAGAACTGCACAATACATGATTCTTTTAAAACATCATTTTTTGCAGAAACGATCCCAAGTCTGAAAAAATTGCATTAATTTCTTAAGTCTACAATGTCCAACTTTAATGCTTTATCCTTGCCCATAGAACATATAATGCATTTCTTGTATTGATAATTGTTAGATATTAAAAAGGAGCATTCGATGACAAAGAGAATTAAAGAGATTTTGAGTTGGTATAACGGACAAAATGTTGGCGTGTTGTCCAAACTTTACCGAATGCTTAATCACGGTCGTTTAGCTGGCACCGGTAGGATGGTTATTTTGCCAGTAGATCAGGGATTTGAGCATGGACCGGGACGAAGTTTCGCGCCAAATCCTGCAGCATATAATCCGCTTTATCATTTTGAGTTAGCTATTGCAGCAGGACTTAACGCATACGCCGCACCATTAGGTTTTCTTGAGGCTGGTGCTGCGGAATTTGCAGGTCGATTGCCATTGATTCTCAAGCTTAATAGTCACGACATTCTTAATCCGGAGGTAGACCCATTGGGTGCACAGACAGCATCGGTTGACGACGCTCTGCGATTGGGATGTGATGCAATTGGATACACAATCTTTCCAGGAACCGAGGACAGAATTGTGCAGTATGAGCAACTTCGCGAAATTGCGGAGGAGGCTAAATCGGTGGGATTGCTTGTTGTGGTGTGGTCGTACCCGAGAGGAAGCGGTCTTAGCAAGGAGGGTGAGACGGCACTGGATGTTGTGGCATACGCAGCACATATTGCAGCTCAGCTTGGTGCGCATATTATTAAAGTTAAGGTGCCAACCGAGCATATCGAACTTGAGAAAGCTAAAGAAATTTATGCAAAACATAACATTCCTAAAGCTACAATTGCAGAGCGAGTTAAGCATGTGGTGCAGAGCGCTTTCGATGGTCGAAGAATCGTTATATTCTCTGGCGGTGCAAAGAATGAGGACGAAAACGCATTACTGGATATTATTCGAGGTGTCAGAGACGGTGGCGGTTTCGGTTCTATTATTGGGCGTAATACGTTCCAACGAAGCAAAGACGATGCACTCGAGCTTCTCGATAAAATTGTGAGAATATACAAAGGAGAACTATAGAATGGAAGATGATATAAAAGAAAGGGCTTCAAAGGGAGCAAAATCGAAGATTGCCAATATAATCGGGATAATAATCGTTTTAGGGATTATTGCTGTGGCGGTTATTTTTATTGCAAACAAGTCTAACGCCAAGAGGAAAACTGAGAACCTCGATATTAAAAAAATAATCGATATAAAAAAGCTTATGTTTGTGAGTCCCGATAAAGCGATAAAACTCCTTGGCAGACAGGAAATTATGCGAAAAACCACCGAGCGAAGTATATATATTTTCCAAGCAGGAAAATTTGAAGTGGTTTTTGAGAACGATTCGGCAACAATGGTTAGAATTCACGACCTTAATGAATATAAATTTGATTCCTCGCTTTTGGAGTTTCTGGGTTTACCAGCAACTAAGCCGACTATATCGAGCGACAACGTTTTGGGCTGGAAGAATATTGATGGAATAAAAGCGATTACAGCTTTTCCACCAGCATTTGGAGCCTATATTGTGGTTAAATTCAAGGAATGAAATTTCATTTTTATTAAAAGGAATAAATTATGTTAAATAAAACCTTGATATGTTTATTTATTCTATTGGTCTTTTCCATTGTTTTTGCGGAAAAAGAAAAGGAATGCTTCAAGCTTTATGGAGACATAGAATTCGGAGAATCGATAGACAAAGTAATGAAAGCACTTCCCGGTGGTGAAGTTTATGAGGATACGTTTTTAAGCTCCTATGTTTTCAATTACGAGCTTTACAAGCATCCTGCGAAACTGTTGTATATATACAACTTAGAGAATAAAGTTATTGGCTGCCTTATTCAGTTAACTTGTGAAGCAAGAGACTTTGTCGCTCTTTATGACAGATTCGAGAGCGACCTTTATGCTAATTACGGTTTCTGGGCTCGCAGAGATAGACCCAAAGCGAAAATTGACGCTGGGCTAGAAATTGCGTTAGGAGAGATTGTTTGGACAACTGTTTTCGAGGACGAGTGCAGTCATTCTATCGTTCTCATTGCTCGAAGTACCAAGGAGGTGAAACCGCAGATTAGTTTAGGTTATTTTGAGATTGAGAAGAACGAAGAGACAAAGCCGGATAGTCGGTAGAAATTTTTCTTCTGAAGGTGTATGTTTCATTCTGGGGTGGGATGTGATATTTTGCTGGTTACCTGAGGGGATTGTCGGATAAACCTTGAACAAATCGTCCAGATAGTTCCTTTGATTTGCATATTCTATGCTCAATTCTGTCCAATAATTCATATTTCTCCTTCAGGTTGTAGTCGTAGTAGTGTGTGTTCATTATTGTTGCCATGATTTACATACAAATTTTTTTGATTCCTTGAACAAAAACTATAACTCTTCTAACATACGTCTGCAGTTCAGAATTATCAATTGGTTCTGAATCTGCATTATGATGATGGTATCTCAACGAATAATCATTAATTTCTTTCAAATCAGTATGATTAGGCTTTAATACGGACAAGGGATCTGATTTAGGGCAATCATTTATTAATGATAAGAATTGTCCAAGCATTTTGCATGACTCAAATTCTTGAGGGAATCTAAACCTTAAATTGCATTCGAGAAGTAATCTTACGCTGTTTGCTACCGACCTTCTCATCTCATCAGTTTTTACTCCATTTTTCAAATAGTCCAAAAGAACATAGTGGTGTTTTAAGTATCCCTCTCGTGTTTCTTTCTCAATATCCCAATATGTGATATTGCTTGTATTTTTATACCATTCAATTGAAAGTGCATTTTTCTTGGTTTTAAATTCAGGTTTCTTGGTCTCATCCCACAGCATTTTTAGAAATGGGGCATAATGAGACAAAACGATTATTTGTTTAATATCTTCACGAATAAACTCGCAAATCCTCTGTTTTGTGTAAATTCTCCTGTTAGCATCAAAACTGCAAATAGGATCGTCAAAAACAATTATCTTTTCTGCTTTGTTTGTGTCCAAATCAATACGTGCAAGAAAGAAAGCTAAAGCGAGTGCACTTCTATCTCCGCTACTTAAAGTATTACCAAAAGAAGGTTTACCAATGGGTGTTTTTGCATTACCCAAATTTACTTCCTTGTCATTAATACTTATGCAATAGCTTGAACTTGGTTGTCCACCTGCAAATGAAGTTTTTGTCTTTGAAATACTGAATCCAGCAGCGAATTTACTTAGATATTCATTTATTCCATTTTGATATTTTTTGAATATATCCTGGGAAAATTTTCTTAATTTATCTTGGGCTTTTTTCTTATGCAAATCGAGAATTTTCTTTTTTCGTTTAAGAGTTTGATATTCATTACATAGTGTATTAACTTCCATTTCATATCGTTTCTTTGTGTTTTTCAAAATTGTCAGTTCCTTTTCTGTAATTTCTTTATCACCAGCACACAATTCTTTCTTTCGTGTGGAAATTAAGGCATTTAATTTCTCAACCTTAGCATTATATTTTGAAATTTCACTTTGCATAGCGCGATATGAACTGATAGCCTCAGAAAGTTCTTTGCCACTTTTAATACTTTCAAGAGGATTTGAATATTTCTTTTTTATATTTGTTTCAAAAAGACCAATAACATTCTTCCATACTTCTTCTATATCCTCAAGAGATATATTTGGATATTCAGCTTGAATATATTGATTCCAGAATTCAGATAGCGCCTTATTTGACAATAATACCTTAGTTAACCTTGTGATATTATCGCTTGTTTTCAATCCCTCAACTTGTGAATTAAACTCTTTTATTTCTTCCTTAAGGTCAGTATATCCTTTATTGAAATAATCCTGATATGCCCTTATTAACTGAACACCTTCAATTGATTGACCGCAAAACGGACAGCAATGATTTATAATGTATCTTAGTCCATAACTTATCCATCTTTCACCATGTTCGATATTGAAGGATTCGATATGTTCCTTTGTTTTTCTTTCTGCATCTTCTGATATATTTTCAATAGTCTTTGAAAGTAGCTTCAAAATATCATTAATTGGTAAATCGGATAAATCAATTTTCTTTAGTAGTGGCTTCTCATTAATCTCATTTGATTTCAATAACGCTTCGAGTTTCTTTTCCTTATTTACAATTTGCTTATCTATATTTTTAGTCGCTCTCAAAGATATAAACCTATCTAGATCAATGTCATCTATAATGACATTTTCGATTTGCTTTTTCTTTGATGTAATTTCTTTGTTTTTCTCCCTTATTTGAACATCAAGTTCTTCCTCTTCATGAGCCAACTTTACGCCTTCCTCACCAACGACAAAATGATAAAGACTTCTCCTTTGTCCAAGCTCAACAATATTCCCAGAATAAACATTATCATCAACAAATGTCATATCAAATATCTCAATATTGGGACATTGCATATTCCACGTTGAATTCATAAACTCGGCATTTCCTGTTTCAAGTCGAATAGTCGCTTCAGGATCTGATGAGCATCCAAGTGTTTTTCTTCCAAGTATATAATCACAATTTTGTGCTTTCAAGGAGCGCAATATAGCAGCTAAAGTAGTTTTCCCGCAGCCATTAGGTGAAAAAATCAGATTAAACCTTTCAAGGGTGGTTTTCCCTTCAGGCGTTGGATAATTTTCAAATCTCCCAATACCTACTATTTTCTGAAACTGTTTTAACATCTTTTCCCAATAGTCAGATTAAATAGTTCTATTACTACACTACCTCCACCACCCACACCATCGAATACTCCCTATACCCCACGTTGTCCCTTGCTCTTGCTCTGAATGCGTATGTGTAACCTTCATTAAGCGGACCGAGTTCGAAGAACGGCTCGTCGGATGTGGCTTGAACACCCAACTTAAGTCGGGTGCTGCTCGCGGAAGACTGGGTTCTGTGGAATATTCGGTACATTGTCAATCTCCTTCTCTATCTATAATGCTTAACATTCGAAAAGAAGTCAAGGAAAGTTATCGTCGTTGTAAATTTATATTATTTTAGCGAGTTCCGGCAAGGTTGGGAAATACGCCGTGCTTGTTGGGTAGTAAGGAGTTAGTGGGAATAAGGTCTGTCCTTGCTCAAGAAATGTAAGTTAGTAAGATTCAATAATCATATCTACTTCCTCAGCGACGCTTTGGAAAAAATGTAATCGGGTATATTTTCATTAAAATCGATCGATTTAATAATCATTTCGGTTCCTTCACCTTCTTTTAAGACATCTTTGAATAATGCAGTTTTGGCAACCCACCTCCCCTCGATTTTTATTACATCATTTACCTCTATTGTCTTTAAAAGCTTGCCGCTTTTAGCATAAAGATTTTCTTTTAATACGATATATCGCTCCCTATCAACCCAGATTTTACGTTTATCATAAGAGGCGTCTTCTTTTTTTGCTTTTAATTCTAAAATCCATACTAAGCGGTTTGAGATAGTGTCGGTACCTATGATTTCTGCATTATAGATATTTTGAAGAAACGGGTCTTCCATCATGTCTTCGTAAGACAAATCCGAGCCCATTACGGATTGGCGAAGCATATGTCCACTAATCAAAATGATCCTATCCGTCTGTGGTGAGTAAGTCCAAAGTTGGTCGCCCAACTTCAACATCTTTGTTCCTTTTTCACGGGGTGGGGCAAGATATTCTGTAAATGAATCGTCTATATTTCTCAGCCACGATTTTGATTCAACGGTTCTTTTGCCACGTCTGCCATGAATAATCATTTTAGCGACAATTACTTTACTGTCCGATATGCGATTTGCATCTACTTTCTTCAGAATTTCTTCTGCCGACGGCATTTGGGAAAAGAGTAATGTTTGCAAAAATAGTATCGTAGAAATTATTATATATCTCATACTTCAAGCTCCTTGAATAGCTGTGATGTTTGCCTTTTATAAATGCCAATGCCGGCAATCGATGTTCCCAGCACGGTTGAAATAATTCCCGGCACGAACCCAATGATAAAGCTGCCGACAGTCACCTGCGCACGATAAACACCCGATATCATCATCGATGAACTTTTTAGAAGAAAACTAAAATCGAGTCCATAAACCTGCATCAAATAAGAGATACCGACCCCAGCAAGCGTTCCCAGAATAGAACCAAAGATACCTATCATTACAGATTCCAGAATTAATGTTTTATAAACATGCCCTTTGTC
>CAZLTJ010000068.1:8773-11657 GCA_964562425.1 uncultured bacterium | reverse complement strand
ATAAATGTATACGTTGGGATGAGCGTTGTTTTACCCGTTACATAAATACCTGCATCAGCAATAATCATAAGACCATCAAGGAAAAAAGCAATTGCTAGAAGAGGAACAATTTTCGCACCGCTTTCATAACCTGGTCCGATCATCAATTTGAATATTTCCGGGGATAGAAGTGCCACAGTTATTGTTGCTATTCCTAATACTCCCGCAAGCTGTCGCCAAAGATTTGGTAATCGATCCTTCAAGATTCCATGTTTATACATAATAAAAATTCTTGCTAACCATGCCTGACGTACTGGGGTTAGTATAGCTTGCACGATAACAGCAATTTTTAATCCCGCAGAGTAAGCACCTACTGCACTTAAAGAGCCTAATCGAGCTAACAACCATCTATCGGTGAATGAAAAAAGTCTTATGATTAAGAGATTTACTGACAATGGAAATCCGTATGCAAGCATTGGAAAGACCATAATAATATGTCCAGGTTTGGAAAGCCTTTTAATTATCAATGGAGCAACCAGAAATAGTACCGCAAAAGCTGAAATAATCCACGAAATCATGAGCCCTTGCAATCCATAGCCAGCTGAAATCGCTGTAATAGCCATACCGTATGCAAGAATAGCACGTAAAAACTCGCATATTACGAATAGTCTAACATTTTCTTCGGATTGAAATACGGTAAGTGTTGTAAAAAAGAAGGCATCAGTCAAGCCCCATAGTGAAGCTACGACGATTAAAGATTCATTTACCGTTTTGCCTACTAAAAGTGTTCTAATTGTTGATTTTGTGATGAATGTGAGAAGAAATAAGATAATCGATGTAAGCAAGATTGTTAGGTAAACTGTTGTAAGATATTTGCCGCGGTTTTCACGATCTAAGACATAAAATCTGTAAAGTGCTTGATCCATTCCTAATTGTGCGATAACCATAACAAAAGCTGCATAGAACATAAGTATTTGCCATGTGCCGTAAACATCGGGTGTTAGAAGGCGTGTTAGAACTGGTAGGAGCAAAAATCCCAATCCAGACGATAATCCTCTGCCTAATGCATAACCAGCACTTTTTTTCCATAAGCTCATTCAGCCATCCTGAGAGCTTTAGTAATTTCGCTGCAGTTACAGGCGGTCATAAGCTCATCGCGGAACTGAGGAACTTGGATCCACTTAATTATTTTTCTATAGACCTTTTGATAGTCTGAACTATTTTCTTCCCGGGGTGTTACTATGGCAAAGACTAAATAAACTGGTTTTCCATCTAAAGACTTCATATTTACGCCTTTAGGATATCGAAGAAAACACATAGTTAAGTCTTTAACATTATTTGTTCGAACGTGAGGAATGGCAATTCCGCTTCCAAGAGCAGTGGGATTCTCAGTTTCTCGGAATAAAAGGTCGGCATAAAGGCGTTTAACATTTCTGATGTTATCTGATTTTGCAAGGAGTTTAGAGCAATCCTTGATTACCTTTTCAGATATAAGTTCCGGGGAATAAGGAATTTCCTCATCTGTTTCCTCATCAAATCTTGATTCGATTTCTGCGTAAAGTTCAATCAAATCTAGGCTAAGCAATCTATATATCCTTAGGTCTCTCAACGCCATTTTTTCTACGCTCAATCCCCTTTGTTAAACATATAAAATTAATTCCATATTTTTGAAGAATCGGAATGTTTTCAGAGAGAATTTTATAAAGAGTATCAGATGCACGACCTTTTATAATAACAACAGGTTGCGATCGAGCATTAAGAGACCAGTTATACAATTTACATTCTATTTCCTCTTGAGTCATTTTCGGTGCATCTAGTTGAATATCCACAGTTTGTGGCTTAAGCCCGATTTGGGATGAGACTTCAGCATAGGCATTTATATTCGACGGATTGGAGTCGATCCATATGAATCCTGAATTTTTCAGAACTTTCAGAACATGATACATAACTCTAGGATTCTCTGTAGCCTTAGAACCCATGTAATTACTAGCTCCTACAGCACCGGGGATTTTCTCTATAGATTCAATTGTTCTTTGCGCAATTTCTTTATCTGACATACTTACTAAAATTGTTCCGATGCCTGGGTTTATTCTGGGGTATTCCATCGGTTCCATTGGAAGGTTGACAAATCTTTCAATATGAGGATATTGCTCAAGGATTTTCATTACATTCTTAGTATATTGACTATTAGGAAGAATTGATGCTGTAAAAGGAATTCCAAGCGTGAAGAATTTTTTAGCCAATGTTCCTGATGTATTGCCAAAATTTTCAATAAAAATTGAGACATAAGCTGGCTCAAGAACTGCTCTGGGTTTTCGTTGAATTTTAATTTTGTGAGTTATCTTATTGACGGTTCCCACGGAAATCTGGAGTTCTCTTATATCCCAGCCTTTTTCCTTTGCGTCGTGAATTTTTCCACCAATATTTTTTACTGCACTTTGAATTTGATAATTAACAAATTCTGAAGGTAAGATATTATTAACAGCAAATTGAATATTTGTAAGTTGGCTCGATTTTTCATTTATGTTAATGGAATTCTCTGGAACTCCTAATCTTTGTGCAGCTTGTAAAATGGCAGTTTCAATTATCTCAGACTTGGTAGTATCCGATTCGACAATATGTTCATATTCGTTTTTGGGAGTTCGAGGCTTACCGGTTATCACTGCTGTAATGATTACAATTATCCCCAGAAAAATGACAGTTCCACTGGCTATAATAATACCAACTTTCTTATTTGATCTCTTTCGTCTTTTTGAATATTTATATTTTCTCATTGAGCTTCCCATTGAAACGCAAAACCTTTGCCATGTTTTCGTTTAAAATAATAATTAGTGATAAATTCCTTGAATTGCAAGAGAGATTTTTTGTTGTATGAATTTCTTAATACAATTACACCGATATTTTT